>CAYPYZ010000097.1:0-7372 GCA_964414805.1 uncultured Paludibacter sp. | reverse complement strand
CAAAATTGATGGGTTATTTTGGGACGGGCAAGATGCTTGTGGCCGGAGGGTTACTGATCTTTTAGATAATAATAAAAGCTTGCATCCCCATTCTCATCCAAACTCACATAGCCATCTGCATGGCTGATGCGGCTGGGCTGGTGGTGGCTGAGCATAAGCTCATCGAAGTAGCTTTCGTTGAGGGTTATTTTGGCGGTGGCTTTCGTTGATTTCATCTTTGCGAAGGTAATGATTTTCTGGTTTTGCTGTTCACTTTGTAAAAGGTGCAAAAAATTGAAACGCTCTGACCTGAAGATAAAAGCCATGTGTACGCTATGCTTGATGCGTTCTTTGCCAAAAGTAAATTGCAAAGCTTGATGATATAAAAAAGCCAGACTGGCCGGGTTTTTATCTTTATTGCAATATTTCCTTTTTAGAAACAATCATAGTTTAATCCGTCAATAAAATTAAAACCGCAGTATTCTGCGATAACTCTAGTAACATATCCATTTTCATCTATTACATATTTGGCGGCATAACTTCCTGCAGCATCAGAGCCACTTATATAAACATACAATAGATTATTTTGGAGATTAAAATAAGCCTCTGTTTTCTGAAGATTAACATTATAGATGTCACTGATGTGTTTATCATGTAATTGAATAACCTCTTGATTTATTTTAATTATAAATTGAGAGATTTCCGTTTTTGGATCACTCCCGTCAATACCGTAAGCTTTACTGTTGTCTATTATGTTTTTAGTTTTAAGATAATCGACTTTACCATTAGCTTTCCTCACTGTATCAACTAAATCTAAGTTGTGTTTGCTTGGCTCAAAAACCTTTGATAGTATTTTGATTTGATATTGATTATAATTCAAGACAACTATACTGTCTTGTTTTTCATCAATATTGAATTTATCCAATAAATGCCTAGAACAAATGTAAATAGTATCTTGTGGGTCATCTAGTTTAGAAAGCAGCTCCTTATAGAAAGGAATATCTGCAAAATTCTGCTTCGTATCATTTTTATTTGTATCTTCATTTGTAGTGTCTTCCTCTTTTTGAAGAACAATCTTTTCTTCCTTTATATCATTTGCTTGTTGGGCAATCTGATTGTGTTTAGAGTTACTTCCACATGCGACAAAAAGGAAGCTAAGTATGATAATAATTTTACTATTCTCCATTTAAAAAGCTATTTACAATATTTTGCCAATAATCTAATTCTTTTTCTGGTACATTGTACTGTACTTCAACAGAATTGCCTTCAACACCCGTCATCTCCAAATCATTAATAACTTTAAGTTGTCCTCCAACTTCTTCTGCATCATTTGCCGTTAATCCATCTGTTAGTGTTTTCATATTAGCAATGTCATCGTCATACATTCTAATACACCCATTTGTTTTTTGCAAAGGTTCATCTGGTTCTTGCTTCGTATCATTTTCACCTTGTCTTCCACCATGCGCTCTAAATAAATCTCTGCCGCTTTCTTCAGCTTCTCCAGATTCAGTATAAAGTATTAATCTATGATTTGGTCCATAAGATGCGACAGAACCACCAGACATCCACATTTTTTCATCGGGTATATCATATACTCCCGTAGGTGTATCTCCATTTTTAGCCATTCTATCGTAATGCTGTCCACTTACACGAACATCATACCTATCTACTTCGTTTCCGTGCCTGTCTGTAACAATCGCCACACCATAACCATATTGTTCTCTATCATTATAAGCATGAACAGTAACATCCCACAATCCATTTGGGTCAATAAACATAATAGGATTGCACATTGCATATTTATAAGGAGTCCAACTATAATAAGATTCAGCCATTGCATCTATAACATGCCACCTCCCAATCGCTGGGTCATACATCCTCGCCCCATAATCCAACCACTTACCCGGCATTTCCTGTTCTTCTTTGCCGTTGTATTTGAACTTATTACGTGCACTGCCACTTTTGGTGAGGTAAGGAATCCTGCTTTCAAAGCTCATCCCAAAGGGGAAATAATCATTGGCCTGCTCCACCTGTGGCTTGCCATCAGTATCGGGAGTGAGGACGGAACGCACGTTACCAAGACCAGCACTGAGCGAAGTCGAAGTGTGGTCTGTAAGGTAATAATAGAATGTAGCATCCCCATTTTCATCCAAACTCACATAACCATCCGCATGGCTGATGCGGCTGGGCTGGCGGTGGCTGAGCATAAGCTCATCGAAGTAGCTTTCGTTGAGGGTGAGGGTGTCGGAGATTTTCATTGATTATTATATTGCTTTTATAAAACTATATCCTTTCCAATCTCCTTTGTAATAACCTTCTTTATTAGTTTCACTAACTTCGATAATAGCACCATTTTTATTAATTTTATAAATCCTACATATTTCTTTTAAATACGCAAGGTCTAAATTTTTCTTATCAGGATGTGTTTTAAATTGATAAGCATTAGACCTTATTTTTAAATCAGTATCAATTTCTACAAATCTTTCCGAAACATCAATATGATAACCAGCTATCTCTAGATAATCTAAAATATTTCCTTTTTCGTTATAATTTATCAAATACAATTTAAGTTTTCTTTGTTCATCATCATAGATAAAATCCTCTGCAATGATTACAGAAATGAAATTATCTTTCTTTGGCAATACATATATGCATCTGAAATACTTGAATGGGGTATTCTCTAATATATCAATTGGTATATAATCAGAAAAACACTCCCTAACAACAATAAAGGTGTCTTTCTCATATCTATTGTATAATGTTTTAGATAAATTAAAAGTAGCCTTACGGTCTAGGTTTAATGGTAATTCCATTAATTTAAAGCTATTTAAATAGGATTCAAAACTTTCATCAGGTTTGTTAATCTCCTGTCCAAAAGTAACTAACATTAAGTAAATTATTAATATTAAACGCATAATTATTTGTTTTTACGAACATTAACCACATTATAGGTGTTTTTATTATAATTTGTAGTTCCACTCATAGAACCATTACTATTTATTTTAAGAGTGTTGCTGCTATGAGTACCAGCATTAGGTCTAATTGTGCCAGGATCATAAAAACCGAATGATGTGGTCGTTTGAGTTTTTAAATTTGTTGTTCTGGATGAAATTGCAACCCAGTGATCACCTATATTATCAGAATTATAATCCACGTGTACCCTAGCGGATTTTCCTTGGTCTACCTGAGAATCTAAATAGCTGAGTTTTTTATCAGAATTCGTATTGTTCGCCACACCTCCAAGAGACTCAGTACCAGACTTTGCAACCATATCGCCACTTTTCTTAAAGCAATTACCTTCGTCTCCGACTTTATTCCCTTTCTTATCACTTGCTTCTCCTGGGGCAGCTCTTTGTGTCTCCCAATCACCTTCTGCCAATATCTTTTCCGTCATTTCAACAGCTTCGTTCTGTTCATAATTTATCGTAGTTCCATCCTCTAAAGTCTGAGTGTGATTTGCCCCATTATTTGTATACCCATCAATATCACCACTTCCTTTTTTCCACATCGTTGCTGAGCCATCAGTACTTGTGTACCAATCCATACCATCAGGGTCAATTAAAGCAATTGGATTATTCGCAACATAATTATATGGTGTCCAACTTAGATAATTTTCTGCATGTGGGTCAATTGTATGAAAACGCCCTAAAGCTGGGTCGTAGTATCTCGCCCCGTAATCCAACCACTTACCCGGCATTTCCTGTTCTTCCTTGCCGTTGTATTTGTATTTATTTTCCCAGTTGCTGTCCTGCATACCGGTTTGCCGGGGCGTGTACGACATACCAAAAGGATAATAGTCGTTGGCCTGCATAACAGTGAGACCGTTAAGGCTGCTGTTGGTGAGGGTGGCACGAACGTTGCCTAAATGATCTTTGAGGTAGTAGAAATACTCTACCGGTGTGCCATTCTGCGAAAGATTAATGAAGCCATCGGCATGTTGTAGCCTGCGTACCTTGCCGTTTTGCATCAGCAACTCATCGAAGTAGCGTTCGTTTAGGGTGAGGTTCCATATAGTTGTCGCTGTTTTCATTTTTACGAAGGTAATGATTTTCCGGTTTTGCTATTCGACAGTTTGCTAAAGAAAAGAACTACTGCTCTGTTGCGAAGATGAAACCCAAGGCAAAGATAAGGACGAAGTTGCAAACTTTGGGCGGAAGACCTAATCGGAAACGCCATATTTACGATTAAATAAGGCATACCAAGCATCACACTGAGAGTCAGTATAATCAGGACTCAGTTTTCCTGTCGAATCAACAACTCTTAGCTTCGTATATGTGTGAAAACTAGTTAATTTACCATTTGATGGATATGTAAGTTTAATGAATAACAGCTTTGTATTAAAACTATCTATATGAATTTTAAATTCATTATTTCCAGTATAGACACTTTCAGATAGCAATTTAAATGATGAGTCAGAAGGATTAAACTCAAACAAATAATTCATGGGCAAGTCTGATGTATCAGAGTAGAAAATGTTCATAATTTTCAAATGGTGATCAATCAGAATGGTGTCATTCAAATCTGCATTTAGCCCGCTTTTTTTGCTAAAGTTAGCATTTGCATAAATTCCACTAAGCACACCACTAGCAAAAAATCCGTTTTCCGGGTTTTGGTTAGGTTTTATTACATTCGAGTATGCATCAGATTTAAGTTTAAATACCAGGAAAAGATTTGTTAAAATCAATAAAATAATAGCGGCCTTATATACGATTGTTCTTTTCATTCTTAACTTATTTACGTTCAACTTTAATATTTTTATCTTGCAGCAATTCTTTTACAACCTTAGCAGAATCACGCAAAGTAGTTTTTCGAACCCCACTCCCTTTTGTATTGTTATAACCTTTTTGCTCATATCTTATTCCAACTGCTCGTGAAGAATCGACTTTTGATTGAGGTTGATTACTACTATTTTCTTTTTCACTTGATACATTTACTGCGCCTGCTTTAGAATTATGTTTATTGCCAACAACGGAATTAACATTAAAAAAAGTATTAATTGCATCTCTTAAAAACTCAAGTAATCTCGCTCCTTTTTTTACGCCTACATTAGGCAAAATTCCATCAATATTTACTGATGATCCGTCGCCTTTTCTACTATCATTATTTGTTCCTCTATCATTATCAGTGGTAAATTGTATACCACCTTTAACATCAGAGCTTTCACCGGTTACCACGGCTTCATCAGAACTTGCAGTAATTGATCCATTCTCTGTATTAACAACATCACCTTTTTTTACTTCTGCGTTAGAATTAACATTCAATGTATCTAAGCCAAATGGATCAATGAAAAGAAGCGGGTTATTCAGGGCGTAGTTATAAGGAGTAAAATCAAAATGGTTCTCTGCTAAAGGATCAACAACATGCCAACGAGCTAAGGCCGGATCATACATTCGAAACCCATAATCCAACCACTTCCCCGGCATTTCCTGTTCCTCCTTGCCATTGTATTTGTGCTTGTTACTACCACTACCACTTTTAGTCAGGTAAGGCAGCTTACTTTCAAAGCTCATCCCAAAAGGAAAATAATCATTGGCCTGCTCCACCTGTGGCTTGCCGTCTGCATCGGGTGTGATAACGGAACGGACATTGCCGAGGTGGTCTTTCAGATAATAATAAAAGCTTGCATCTCCATTTTCATCCAAACTCACATAGCCATCGGCATGGCTGATGCGGGCTGGCTGGCGGTGGCTAAGCATTAGCTCGTCGAAGTAGGTTTCGTTGAGGGTATTGACCATGAGCCAAATTTAGGGATTTTTTAGCTAAGTGTGGGTTAGTGAATATTAAAAATTAGACATGTGTTATTGGTTTTGATTTTTTTGTACAGGAGTCGTAGACCCTCACGAACTGATAGGCACACATTACAAATGTGCGCCGGCGTTGGGGGCTATGAGGGAAGGTCCCGAATTATAAAAAGCACCTGATTAAAGAGTTCCTTGACACTACCCATATAGTTATTATTCAAAAACAAATTGCTACTTAATAAATCCGGGATTTAACAAAATGGCTAATGTCATTATTCGTTCGATCTTTGAATTTTAATACAACAATGTACGCTCTTAGATTTTTGTTTATCAGGAACAGTTCAACATACGTACTCCCTTTGTATTCAATGCTATTAAACAAGTTTAACGTATAAATCGACTTATTATTCGCATCAAAAATTCTATTAGTTGACTTAAAACACTTTCTCCCAATTTTAATTTCAGGATAATTAATAGTATTAAGTATTTTGTCTAAACTATCAATAAATACTTTATTAGGAATACTGTCTTTCAGTAAGTTTATTTCTCCAATGCAATCAGCTATGTTAAACACACTACTTGGGACAGCTTTAGTTTTTCCACTAAATCGTATATTAGACATCTCCAAACTTGGAATTATGCTATCAATATTATTACAAAAATATTCGATCGCTTTATATTCAACTTCATCCCTTTTTCTTTCTTGAGATCTCAGAAACTCTCCAAAGGAAATAAGGAAAAATAATATTATAAGCGATTTAATTAAAATCTTTCCTTTGCCAGTTTTTATTTCTTTGAATTGTACCATTGTTAAAATTATTAGGGGCTTTCCCAACTTCAGTTTTATTTCTCAATTTAGCGTTAGGACTTTCATCTCTTTTCGACTTTTCCTTAACACCTGAATGCTTAAGTGTCTCATTTACGCTGCTTCCTTTAAGATTCTTACCACCTTGTTCAGCCATTAATCCGGAGGTATGCCCCATTCCTAAGTTATGGCCCATCTCATGTGATGTTTTCTGTACACTTCCCTTTTGAGATTCAGGCATTAAAATGCTTTTTCCATCAGATAGTCCGCCGACCGTAATATTATTCCCGTCCTCAATTCGAGCTCTATCTGTGAAAACTTTTGAATCATCAGGTGCAACTGAGATATCGTTTGCAGCACTTGCATCGCTACTACCGTCATTAACACTTATATCAAAATTAACTGAATAGGAAATTGCATCATTACCTTTTCCAACCAAATAACTATATTTTCCGCTTTGTGCTTTCCAGGTATCAGCAGAAGCTTTAACAGTTTCATCATTACCAGCAAAAGTTGTGAAATTTGCTTTTACAGTAATATTTTGTTGATCATGATCTATTACAATATCCCAATCCATCCCATCGGGATCAATTCTTTTGATCGGGTTACTCCCAACATAGTTATAAGGTGACCAGTCAACATATTTTTCAGCCAACGGATCCATCACATGCCACCTCCCCAACTGCGGATCATAAAACCGTGCCCCATAATCCAACCACTTCCCCGGCATTTCCTGTTCCTCCTTGCCATTGTATTTGTGCTTGTTACTACCACTACCACTTTTAGTCAGGTAAGGCAGCTTACTTTCAAAGCTCATCCCAAAAGGAAAATAATCATTGGCCTGCTC
>CAYPYZ010000096.1:0-7424 GCA_964414805.1 uncultured Paludibacter sp. | reverse complement strand
AAAACACTTTCATCACTAATAACTTCAATGTACTTGTATGATTTCTTAAACTCACAAGATTCAAAAAAAATCATTGTTAACAGTAGTACAAAAAATAATATTCTTTTCATATTGCATTTATTTTATGGTTAGTAGTCTTCATGAGCTTGCAGGTAACTCTTAAATATACGCAAAAATACTATATGTTTTCAAACCACCAAAAGATATTATTAAAAAAATGCTAATAAATGAATAGTAAACTTCATGTGTATGAATACTTAATTGCGTATTATTTGTATTTATGTACTAATATATGCAAGATAGTGCTTATATATAATCTATAATGATATATAAATTACGCAATAGGATTTAAACTAAAAAAATATAAATTTAGGGTAGATCAAATTGCTGAAATCAACCGCCCTGCATTGGAACGTATGCACGAAACACTCTTCTTGAAAAGTTAAAGTAAAAATACTATTAGAAGCTACTATGTGAGTTTGCTCAACTGCTTGTTGTACTCAAAAATGTTGATATAAATACGCTTACTCTTGAAAGCTTGCGACATAGTTATGCCACACATTTGTTAGAAGCGGGGACCTATATGGTTTTTATCCAAAAATTATTAGGTCATAAAGACGTACGAACTACTCAAATTTATGCTTAAGTTACGAGTAAACAATTTTCAAAGGTAAAAAACCCCTTAGAAGATTTGTGATTTTAAGAGTATCTGGCTGTTGCTTTCATTGCCGTAATACTTGATAATGAAGTTTTCCTTATCTTAAAAGTCCAATCATTCCACCTAAGCCTATTCCATAGTATGTTCTAACATTATTAATCTGCAACATGGGTGAAACCGTAAATCCAAAATACTTTGTGATAGGGAATTCTAATTTTGGATTGACAATCAGACTAATAGCTTTATGATTTATTATATCATAAGATTAATTTTTAGCCACTGAGACAGGATTATTGTCAATTTTTTCCCAGTTTTCAGGTTCTGTATGAACGGTATATCTGTTTCCTAAAGAAAGGTTTGTTCTAATGCTTCCGCTTTGATTTAGACTTTCTGAAATTCCCAAAAACCCACTACAAGCAATGAGAAATACAGAAGTAAGCAAAATAAGCTGTTTTAATTCATAAATATATATATCTTAGCATCGAATTTTAAACATAAAAATCATATTCGTCAGGATGATAGGCACTATAGTTAATACAGCAGCAGTTGCAATAGGCGGAGCCTTAGGGATTTTGTTCAAAAAGGCCATGCCAGAACGGTTTAAAACTATCTATTTTCAAGTAATTGGTTTATTTACCATTGCCATAGGCATTTCCATGGTTTACGAACTAAATCATATCTTGATTGTTGTAATTAGTTTAGCGATTGGTTCTCTTATCGGGGAATTAATTGATTTAGAAACATCGGCAGAAAAGCTTGGTAATTACTTGAAAAGACGTTTGAAATCAGGTAATGAAGACTTTACAGAGGGTTTAGTGACCGCTTTTTTGTTGTTTTGCATAGGGTCTATGACTATATTAGGAGCTATTCAAGAAGGTATGGGAGGTTCTCCCGACCTCTTATTTACAAAATCCTTAATGGATTTTTTCTCTGCTATGCTATTGGCATCTGCCTTTGGTTTGGGAGTTGTTTTTTCTGCTTTACCCTTATTCTTGTTTCAGGGTCTGTTAACTATTTTAGCTATGGGGGCATCACAGTTTTTCACCACAACAATCATACATGCTTTAACCAATGTAGGTGGGGTATTATTAATAGGATTAGGAATCAACATATTAGGAATCAAGAAATTAAGAATTATCAATATGCTACCAGCTTTGGTGTTTGTAGTAGTACTCATTTGGCTTTTTGCATGATTTTTACCTTTTGCATACCCATAAAGTACATGATTTAAACTTAAAATTCACATAGTCTATGAATAAAAACGAAATTTTTGAACAACGCAAGCATATCTTGCAAGAAATGGAGGATCTAGCTGTCAATAAACAGCATTTAAAAGGGAAACTGACCGCCCGGGAGCGATTGAATATATTATTTGATGAGGGTACTTTCTTTGAATTTGATGCTTTTATTGCGCCTGCACAACAGCCTATTAGCAGTCGCCCCACTAATTTCGGTGATGGCGTGGTAGTGGGTAGGGGATTGGTGCAAGGAAAGAGTGTATTTGCTTATGCACAGGACTTTACGGTCTTGGGTGGTTCATTAGGACAGGCTCATGGTCAGAAAATAGCCAAAGTGCAGGAGATGGCTTTAAAACTTGGAGCGCCTATCGTGGGTTTGATGGACTCAGGTGGTGCCAGAATTCAAGAAGGCGTTAAAAGTCTATCTGCTTATGCTTCTATTTTCAAAAATAATGTGCGTTCATCGGGTATTATTCCTCAAATTTCCGTGATTTTAGGTCCTGCTGCTGGAGGTGCGGTTTATTCTCCTGCCTTGACTGACTTTATCTTTATGACCCAAAAAACTTCCTATATGTTTGTTACCGGCCCGGATGTGGTTAAAGAGGTACTCAATGAAGAAATTGATATGAATAGTCTTGGAGGTGGCGATATACATGCTGGTAAAAGCGGTGTAGCACATTTCCTTTCGGATGATGAGGAGCATACTATCTTCTTGGTACGTAAACTATTATCCTATATTCCTTCCAATAATTTTGAGACTTTACCGGTATCCCATAAGGTAAGTTATTATAAATCCAAACAACAATATCTTAATAAAATTATCCCTGATGATCCGAATCGTCCTTATGACATGAAAGAGATTATCAGGATATTAGTTGATAAGGAAAGTTTTTTTGAAGTGCAGGAAAATTACGCACAAAATATCTTGATAGGATTTGCACGATTAAATGGTAAAACTATCGGTATAGTCGCCAATCAGCCCAAGGTGATGGCTGGAACTTTAGATATCAATGCCAGCGTTAAAGCCGCTCGTTTTGTACGTTTTTGCGATGCTTTCAATATACCTTTATTGGTTTTGGAGGATGTTCCCGGATTTTTGCCTGGTATTGAGCAAGAGCACAATGGCATTATACGCAATGGTGCCAAGCTTTTATATGCTTTTTGTGAGGCCACTGTTCCCAAGGTAACGGTTATTACTCGCAAAGCCTACGGAGGTGCTTATATTGTGATGAGCAGTAAAAATACGGGGGGTGATTTCAATTTTGCGTGGCCAACGGCTGAAATTGCCGTAATGGGACCGGCAGGAGCTATCAAAATCATCAATAAACATGAGTTAAAATTGGCAGACGATAGGGCGGCTTTAGAGAAAACGCTTACAGAAAAATATAAAACAGAAATAGCCAATCCGTATAGAGCTGAGGAAACCGGCTTAATTGATGAGGTGATTATTCCAGCAACGACCAGAGATGTATTGATAACGGCTTTTGAGGTAATGTCAAATAAACAATACACCAAGCCAGAAAGAAAACATGGAAGCATACCTTTATAATTTTATTTATTAAATATTGAAAGCTATGAGACAGAGACTTTTAATTGCCAATCGCAGTGAAATTGCTATCCGGATTATACGTTCGGCGCGCAAGCTTAATATATATACTTTAGTTTTTCAAAGTGATAAGGAACCCGATGCTTTATACTTAAAATTTGCCGATGAAATCATCCGGGCTAATGATGCAGATGATGCTAAACCTATTTTCCTCAATCCTGACAAAATAGTTGAATTAGCGATTGAGCATCAGGTAGATATGATACATCCCGGATATGGTTTCCTTGCTGAAAATCCTGATTTTGCTGCTTTATGTATTGCTAATAAGCTAAATTTCATAGGACCATCTCCTGAAATTATCAGGGATATGGGTTTGAAAACCGTGGCTAAACAAATGGCTATAGAAGCAGGTCTGCCATTGGTTCCGGGTTCAGATGGAGCCATTGCCAATGTTGAAACTGCTAAAGCTTGGGCTGATAAAATAGGCTATCCCATTATTCTGAAAGCATCTGCCGGTGGAGGGGGTAGGGGAATGCGTATAGTTGAAAAGGCAGATAGTTTGGAAAGGAATTTCAATGCGGCTTATAATGAGGCTTTGACTGCTTTCGGCAATGGTGATATCTTCATAGAAAAATTCTTAGTCAATCCCAAGCATTTAGAATTTCAGATTTTAGGCGATAAATTCGGTAATATTATCCATTTAGGCGAAAGGGAATGTTCTTTACAAAGGAAGCATCAAAAGCTTGTGGAAGAAGCTCCATCAGCCAGTATCTCGGAAGAAAAGAGGGAAGAAATGGGGAAATCGGCTGTGTTGTTTGCTCAAAAGATAGGGTATTTTTCTACCGGTACCATTGAATTTATCATGGATGAAGATGGTAGTTATTATTTTATGGAAATGAATACGCGTATACAAGTTGAGCATCCTGTGACAGAGATGGTTACAGGTGTTGATTTGGTAGATTGGCAGATACGTATTGCGCGTGATGAGGAACTTACGGTGAAGCAAGAAGATGTAAAAATCAAAGGATGGGCAATAGAATGTCGTGTGAATGTGGAAGATCCGCAAAATAGGTTTAGTCCGCAGACAGGTTTTATCGACCATATAGAATTTCCGAAAGGGCCGGGTATCAGGGTTGAGACGGGCTATTTAAGTACTTCCTCTGTAACGCCTTATTTCGATTCAATGATAGCAAAAATTATTGTGCATGCGGAAAACAGGGAAGAGGTGATAGAGAAAACTTTAGCTGCTTTAAATCAATTTAAAATCTTAGGCATGAAAACGACCGTGCCATTTTGTAAAGCAGTTTTGAAACATCCGGCATTTGAAGATGCAAGTTATACTACCCGCTGGGTTGACCAGATTTTTACACCGGATATGCTTGAAAATGAAGATGATGAATTGATTGGAGCTTTAGCTGCTACCATTATGTATGCTTCAGAATATTTACAATTGCAAGGAGATATTCCGGCTTATAAAAATGATGATTTGAATGTTTGGGTATTAAATAAACGACTAACTTATTGATAATATGGGAACATCATATAAATACAAAAGAGACGCTTCACGTTTATTTATCGCTGTTGGAGAAAAGGGCAAGCGATATAAAATCTATTTACCAAGGGAATCGAATCCGGTTATTGATGGTCATGAGCAAGCCATCGACTTTATAGAACAAGAGGATTTTCAATATACTTTTGAATGGAAAGGTAAGACCTTCCATTGCGAGTTGGTTTCACGTGATCAAAACAAAGTTTGCATTTATGTCAATGGCGTTGAGTACAATTATAATTTAGAATCCTTATTCTCCTACATACGCACAAGAATAATTGCCACAGATGCCACTAAAGTCTCCGGTAATCAAATCAAAGCCCCTATGCCCGGCAAGATAGTCGATATCTTTTTGCAAGAAGGCGATTTAGTCAATACGGGCGAACCCATACTGACTTTGGAAGCTATGAAGATGCAAAACGAAATAACTGCCGATTGCGACGGCGTTATTCAAAGAATCAGGGTTGCATCCGGTCAATCCGTTATGAAAGACGAAGTAATGGTTGAAATTCAGTCGATTGATGTTTGATCTACAGATGCTTTCTTTTTAGGCACTCCTCTTTTTTGATATTCCGGTCTGACCGCCATAGGTGCAAGTCCTAAACTTTCATATTGGTTTCCGTTGCTATCCTTGATATTGATTTTTGCAAACAAGATATGTCCAACAATTTTATGATTGTCAGTTGCCTCAAGCGAAAGTTCAGGGATAAAAACCTTCAAGTTTCTTCTTAAAGTGTCCACCAAATTTGCATCGTTGTCCTGTCTTAGGTATTATGATTCGATTTGTGCCACTGATTTCGGTCTGTTAGTGCCACCCTTTTCGGTTCAAATATTACCTATTTCTACTGCTTTGAATAATTCTTTGTTCATATTTATCAATTTTAAAACTGTTCTAACGAGCAGTATGTGTTGAAACTATATTTCTTCTTTCGCTATGCGCATAATACAATACCATTCAATAAAATCCATTACTTCAATTCCGAACCCGCAAAAGAGATATCACCCGAATGAATAATAACATCGGCAGATGGTAAGTTTTGCAATCTCATCGGACAAATCTTCTTGGATATAATAAGAGTTGGTTGAACGATTGAATTTTATGGAAATTCCGAAAAGCGTATCAATGTCGGCAATATCACGCTGAAATGTGCGCAAAGAAATTATTTTTTCAGAAAAGCCTTCTTCTTCGATAGCTTGGTTTATCTCTTGAAAAGTAGCTTGTTTTCTGTTGCGAAGTACATTTATTGTCAGAAAACATCGCTTTATAGTTTCGAGTTTCGACATAGTTTACTAAGACATTATTGATTAGCTTACCATATTTATCAAAAATTCTGTTATGTTTTGAAAAACCGTTTGGATTTTCTGCGGGTGTACATCCCGCCTGACAACAAACTGCTTGTTGGGTGCTGATTTTATTCTATATCCATAAATTTTCCCATTTATCTTTATAATCAGCGATATTCTTTAATGTTAAACTTGCAACCCAACCTTTAAGGCTCATCATTCCTGCGACTAAATATTCCCCTGTTAATCTAATTAAATGTTCGTCAATGTTTTTCTTTATATGTTTCTTTATCATTATTATCGCCACACAACAATTCAATAGCTCTCTCTTGCCAAGTTACGGGTGGAAAATATGGTGATTTTTTTATAAGTTGTGTGAGTTCTTTTCTATCTGTCCTTGATTGAGCAAAACTGTTACACAAACCACGTATATCAACTTCGGTTTCCCCTTTTTGTAAATTAAAGAATAAACTTCCAACGATATTTAATTTTGTCGCCCAAGACAAGGGTGCATGATGATTGTCAAGAATCATAGAATAAATTCCTGACATTTCGTCTATTCCTGCTTCACAAAAACTACCAACTATTTCGCCATTTATATTTTTAGCTCTGCTTTGTCCTCCATTTGATGGGATATCTGGATTAATCAATACATTTGCTCTAACTACATCTCCTGTAAATATTCTCTGATTATTGTCATCGTAAAAACCTGTGAAAATTCCTGCAAAAATTACTCTAACAATGTATGCTCCTGTATATCTCAAAATATCCAATTCTTCGCTAAATTCTAAAATATCCGGGTTATGGTTGGGTTCATATTTTTTATCTTTTGTAATAATATACATACAATCATCAACAAAGAAAAAACGTCCAAGCCCCGTATAACCAAATGTTGCAATAGAAGTAGTATTGGAATCAATAAACCGAATTTTTATATTATGATTTTCCATTTTCAAATTACCTAATGCTATGTCCAAAAGGTGTGAATTACAAAATTCTTTTATCGAATCTAAATTTGTTAGTTCTGAGAAATTGTTTTCCATTTTTTGAGATGTATTATTTATTGGTTGAGTGCGCTATACTTGCCGCATAACGGTCTCGTGTATGAGCAGTAGCGGATTTTAACTCTCTAAACTGGCAGATAGCACC
>CAYPYZ010000095.1:0-7610 GCA_964414805.1 uncultured Paludibacter sp. | reverse complement strand
AGCTGGTTATGAGATCGCTTCTGTGCGGAGTTTGGCTGTTCAATATCATTTGTGCCACGAACCAAGTTGGACAGATAATACAGAAAATAAAAAAATAATGCAGTCCAAAACAGAAAGAAATGAGTACTTTTGTAAGAATGGATTAACAAAGTTCAATGAATAATGCTATTTCCAATAGGAAAATATGAATATCAATTTTTTGTGATATGAAAAAACTCTCGTTGATATTATTTTACCTTTTGCTTACTATATTTTTACCTTTTGCATATGCCCAAGAGAAGTTATTATCTGATTTAGAAACTTACTATGATTTTTTAGCGTTGGATGGCTATGTAGAACGTAATTACTTGAATTTCCGCAGTCTATCTGATTCTAAATGGAAGATTAAAGATCAATCTCTTAATTTATGGAAAGCACAGACAGACTTACAAGAAACTATCAAATCCAAGACATGGTATATCTTAGCTCCGGAAGCCTTAGTTTCCTATAATAGCAGTTCTCCCTATGGTCAGAATGATGGTCTGATGTGGCAAGGCAAAGGGTTGAACGCCTATCTTTCAGCAGGATTAAGATTAGAGAAATATGGCTTTGAGTTGACTTTCAAACCAGAAATGGCTTATGGCATGAATCAAAATTATGATTATGTGACTCCTTATTATGGAAGTGAGGGGGTAGCTGAACTTCCTGAAAATATAGATTTATATCAAGGAAAGGCCATGCAATACGGTTATTATGGTGTGGATGCGCCGGATGCACCGCAGCGTTTTGGTGATAAACCTTATTGGGCATTTGGCTGGGGTGATTCAGAAATACGTTATAGTTATAAAGCATTCACCGTAGGCTTTGGTACTCAATACGTTTGGATAGGACCGGCACGTATCAATTCTATTATGCATAGCAATACAGCACCTTCTTATCCGAAGATAGATCTAGGTTTAAGAAAAACTCATTTGCAAATCGGCAAGACAAATTTTGGAGATATAGAAGGTCGTTTATGGGTAGGTGAATTACGAGAATCTGACTATTTTGATAACGACCCAAGCAATGATAAGCGTATGTTTACGGCTTTATCAGTAGCTTATGCTCCTTCATTTCTGAAAGGTTTTACCCTGACTGCCAATCGTAGTTTTTTATGTCCCTGGGAGATAGCTTCCCTCAATTCCGTGATACAAGCTTTATATATTCCTTGGAATATGACGGGTGCTCGTGATGTATGGGATCAGCGTGCTTCTGTGGCATTTAACTATATACATCCCTCCGTAGGTTTTGAGGTTTACACGGAATTAGGACTGAATGATTTTAGTCCGAGTGCCTATGGCTATATCCGCTACCCTTTTCACAGTATGGTATATACTTCCGGCATGCGTAAATCAGTTGATCTACGTATGTTTTCACAAGATTTACGTGCAGAAATATTATTGGAAGTCAGCAATTTGGAGATGTCACAAGACTTTCAATTCCAATTTCCTGCGACCTTTTACTCCCATGCGAAAATCACACAAGGTTATACACATCTTGGACAATGGTTAGGTGCAGGTAATGGGACAGGTGGCAACAGTCAGTACCTTGGCTTTAAAGTTTATCATACAAAAGGTTATGTAAATACCTTTGTACATAGAAGTAATCCCAACAACGACTATATTTATGCGTTTTCAGTTGGGACACCTACGTTTACAGAGGATGAAGACAGAAGACATGATCATATCAAAGATTTTAAAGCGGTGATGACGCTTGGAGCCAATGCTGTGTACTTTATCCGTCCGAATATACAAATCAAGGGTGGTGCTTATTTGGTAGTTGAGCATAATCCTTTATATAATGCTATTAGCTGGCATCGCACTTCTACGCGTTATGGTGCACACTTATTTACGGGAATAAGCTATTACTTATAGATACTATAGTAGGATATTCATTTTAAATATAAATAATATGACCCAAAAATTTAAAATTTTATTTTTTTCATTGCTGTTTCCATGCGTTATTTGGGCAGCAGATGTTGATACAATATCAATCCATGCCATCAAGATGGATAAGTCCATTAAAACAGTTATAGTAACTCCTGAAGGGTATGCAAAAGATAAATCTTACCCTGTAATTTACCTTTTGCATGGGTATAGTGGCAATTATAGCAATTGGGTAGAGAAAGTTCCTGCTATAAAAGACTTGGCTGATACCTATCAACTTATTTTTGTTTGCCCTGATGGTGGCTATAGTGGTTGGTATTTGGATAGTCCTGTTGAACCTGATTCCCAATACGAATCATTTATAGTCAAGGATGTGGTGCATTATGTGGATGAAAATTATGCCACCATTGCCAAGCGTGAAGGTAGAGCTATTACCGGACTGAGCATGGGTGGTCATGGAGGTTTGTATTTGGGTATTCGCAATCGTGATGTGTTTGCTAGTGCCGGCAGCATGAGTGGTGCGGTAGATATTAAAAAGACTGTAAGAAACTACGATCTTAATAAGCGTTTAGGCGTATCTTATAAGAAAAATCCGGAATTATGGCGTTCGCATACGGTTTCTAATTTAGTTGAGTCCCTCAAAAATAAGGATTTGAACATTATTATAGATTGTGGTGTGGATGATTATCTTTATGAAATGAATGCCAATTTACATCAGAAATTAATAAAACTGAAGATAGACCATGATTATATTGAAAGGCCGGGTAAGCACAATTGGGAATATTGGGAAAATGCTATTTGCTACCAGACTTTGTTTTTTGTGAAACAATTTGAGAGCTATCAATTGTAAAATACTTTCATTATCCTAAAGTTTCCTATTATTTTAAATCTTACATATAAAATAAGATGAGATTTAAAACGTTGTAGTAAGAAGAAGTTGGAATTACTAAAAAATTAAAAATTTATCATGCAAAAAATCAAGTGTTTCACCATTAGAAATAGCCATGGAATGGAGGCTAAGATAATGAATTTCGGGACTAAAATCACCCATTTATTGGTGGCTGATAAGCATGGAAAGTTTGAAGATGTGGTACAAGGATTCGATACCTTAGAAGAGAATGTGAAAAGAGAGCCATACTTTGGAGCTACTTGCGGGCGTTTTGCCAATCGTATTAAAGATGGCAAGTTTATATTAGACGGTGTTGAATATAATTTGGCACAAAACAATGGTGGCAATGCCTTGCATGGTGGCATAGAAGGCTTTAATGCCAAGATTTGGGATATTGTCGCGCATTCAGAAAATAGCGTTATTATGCAATATGTTTCTCCGGACGGGGAGGAAGGTTATCCGGGCACATTAACCACTTCAGTTAGTTTTACTGTTACGGAAGATAATGAATTGAGGATAACTTACCATGCTATCACGGATAAACCCACGGTTATAGGCTTGACTAATCATTCCTATTTCAATTTAAAAGGGGCAGGGAATGGTACAGTGCGCGATCATTTGCTACAAATTAATGCAGATTTCCATACGGTATTGGACGATACGGCCTCACCTACAGGAGAGTTGCGACCCGTAGATAATTCCCCTTTTGATTTTCGTCAGCCTACCTTGATTGAACAAGTGATTGATGCCCCGGAATATGCTGCGGGTAGAGGCATAGATAATAACTGGGCAATTCGTAAAAATCAGCCTAAGGCTTTAGCACATGCTGCCAGTTTGTATGAACCTGTAAGCGGACGTATGATGGAAGTGTGGACAAGCCAGCCGGGTGTACAGATTTATACAGCTAATTGGGTGGAAAAACAAATAGGTAAATATGGAAAATCCTATGCTGAACAAGATGCTATCTGTTTGGAGACACAAAATTTTCCAAATTCACCCAATATTGCTCATTTTCCAAACTCAGTTTTAAGACCGGGAGAAGTATATGATCAAGTTTGTATTTATAAATTTATGGTGCAGTGAAATTTAATAATTTTACGTTTTGCACCGATATAGTTAAACATTAAGCACTCTAAGTTGTTGACTTATAGAGAGAAGAGAGAGTTAAATTAAATCTTTAATTAAAAATTGTATTAGTATAAAAAAATATACTACTTTTGTACTACATTTTATACGTTATTAAGTATGTATGTAAGGTATTTTAAACGTTTTTTGGATGTTATCTTAAGCTTAATGACAATTATAGTGTCACTCCCTATATTTGTCATTATTTTTATAATATTAGCATTTTCAAGAAAGTACCCGGTCTTTTTCGTTCAAGAACGTATAGGTTATCATAACAAGAGTTTTAATATTATAAAACTCAATACCATGTATAAAAATGCTGATAATGGTGGTACAGAAAGTATTACCTTAGCGAATGATAAACGCATTATTCCTTCTCGTAAATTTATGAGAAGAATCAAGATAGATGAAATGCCCCAGCTCATCAATATATTACTTGGTAGTATGTCTATCGTTGGAGCTCGTCCACAAATGGCTATAGATTTTGAAAAATATTCTCCGGAGGTACAAGCTAAGATTTACAATATTCGTCCGGGCATTACTGGCGTAGGGTCTATTATCTTCCGTGATGAAGAAAAGTGGCTATCTAAGGCCAAAGGCGATAAACATGAATTTTATAAGAATTATATTTCTCCGTACAAAGGTGCGGTAGAGCTATGGTACCAAGATCATGTGTCGTTTATAACCGATATGTTGATTATTGGTATTACTGCCTGTGTTTTAA
Organism: uncultured Paludibacter sp.; assembly: GCA_964414805.1. Classification (GTDB taxonomy): domain Bacteria; phylum Bacteroidota; class Bacteroidia; order Bacteroidales; family Paludibacteraceae; genus Paludibacter. The sequence continues at coordinate 2,968 of CAYPYZ010000095.1, read as the reverse complement.
TTAGACCCAATAGCAATTTGATCTATAAAGTCTTTAAAGATCTCCCCGAAAAACCTGAAATTTTTTGTAAAGAAAAGTAACAAAAATTTCAAAATAATAGATAAATTATGAAGATAGCAATTGTAGGAACCGGTTATGTTGGATTGGTCTCTGGGGCTTGTTTGGCCGAAATGGGAGCCAATGTGATTTGTGTGGATATAGATACAGAGAAAATTGCCAATCTGAAAAAAGGGATAATTCCGATATACGAACCGGGTCTGGAAGAGCTTGTCCAACGCAATGTCAATGCAGGTAGATTGGAGTTTACAACCGATCTAAAAGAGATACTTTCGGATGTTGAAGTGGTGTTTAGTGCCGTTGGTACACCGCCGGATGAGGATGGCAGTGCAGATTTGAAATATGTATTGGAGGTGGCACGGACTGTAGGTCGCCATATGCAACAATATACCTTGGTAGTCACTAAAAGTACGGTGCCGGTTGGGACTGCCGATTTAGTGCGCAAAGCCATTCAAGAGGAGCTACAACTACGTGGTGCAGACCTACCTTTTGATGTGGCTGCCAATCCGGAATTTCTGAAAGAAGGTGATGCCATCAATGATTTTATGCGCCCCGACCGTGTGGTGATAGGCGTTGATAGCGAGAAAGCCAAAGAGCTGCTCTCACGATTGTATCGCCCATTAATGCTGAATAATTTCCGCGTTATCTTTATGGATATTCGTTCTGCTGAAATGACTAAATATGCAGCTAATGCTATGTTGGCAACCCGTATCAGCTTTATGAACGATATTGCTAATTTGTCTGAACTATTAGGTGCCGACGTGAATATGGTTCGTAAGGGCATAGGCTCTGATTCGCGCATAGGCAATAAATTCCTATATCCGGGTTGCGGTTATGGTGGTTCTTGTTTCCCGAAAGATGTGCAAGCACTGATACAAACTGCCGATAAAGTTGGCTATAACCTGCAAGTGCTTAAAGCAGTGGAAGCCGTGAATGCCAAGCAAAAAACCGTTTTATTTGAAAAATTAGATGCTTATTATAAAGGTAATTTAAAAGATAAAACCATTGCACTTTGGGGATTGTCGTTTAAGCCCAATACTGACGATATGCGGGAAGCCACTTCCTTGGTGTTGATTGCCTTGCTTTTAAAAGCGGGTGCCAATATACGGGTCTTCGATCCTGTGGCTATGGAGACTGCCAAAGAGGCTGTTGAGCGTGTATTAGGACATCTACCTTTAGAAAATATTACATATGCTACCGATATCTATGACGCTGCTTTGGATACGGATGCTATTATGTTGGTTACGGAATGGAAAGAGTTCCGTATGCCCAGCTGGCGGGTGGTAGCAAAATCTGTTAAACAAGCCTATATCATTGATGGGCGCAATATATACGATCCAAAAGAATTGAAGGAATATGGCTTCGATTACGAAGGCATAGGTATCCGATAAAATGAATTTCCATGAACCATAAACCTCCTTTGATATTGCTTACCGGAGCTGCCGGATTTATTGGTTTTCATTTGTCAGTGCGACTTTTGAAAGCGGGCTGGACAGTGATAGGCATAGATAATATCAATGATTATTATGAGGTGAATTTGAAGTATGATCGTTTACATGAATTAGGTATCGCTCGTCAAGATATACAGGTCAACACCATAGTTTCCAGCACTATTTACCCTAATTTTAGTTTTGCAAAAATAGCTTTAGAAGATGCATCAGCCATGCAAAAGCTTTTTGATACCCACGGATTTACCCATGTTTGTCACTTGGCAGCACAAGCCGGAGTTCGCTATTCTTTGGAAAATCCTATGGCCTATATTCATAGTAATATAGTGGGTTTCACGAATATTTTGGAAAATTCTAAACAGCATAAAATACAACATTTGGTATATGCCAGCTCCAGCAGTGTATATGGTTTAAATTCCAAGATGCCTTTTTCAACGCACGAGGGCACCAACCATCCCGTAAGTTTATATGCGGCTACCAAAAAGAGCAATGAATTAATGGCTCATGTTTACAGCCATTTGTACGATTTGCCCACTACCGGTTTGCGGTTTTTTACGGTTTACGGTCCTTGGGGACGACCAGATATGTCGCCCATGCTTTTCGCAAAAGCCATTATGGAAAATAAGCCTATCAAGATATTCAATCATGGAGATATGGCAAGGGATTTTACCTATGTAGATGATATAGTAGAAGGGGTTTACAGGGTGATTGAAAAGCCCGCAAAGGCAGATAATACCTGGCAATCCGACCATCCTGATCCGGCAAGTTCTTCAGCGCCTTACCGTGTTTACAATATAGGTAATTCATCGCCGGTAAAACTGATGGATTATGTGCAAGCTATGGAGACTGCCTTTGGGAAAGAGGCTATTAAAGAGTTTCTTCCTATGCAAGCAGGAGATGTGCAGCATACTTTTTCTGATGTTTCTGATTTGGAAAAAGACTTTGATTATCGTCCAACCACCCCATTAGAGGAAGGATTGAAAAATTTTGCAAATTGGTACTTCGAGTATTTTAAATAAAAAAATGAGATTAAAAGGTTCTTTTCAATATATTAATTTAGGACAAAAATTACTGTTATTTTTAGGGATTTCCCTATTCAGCGTATTTTTATTTTCTCTATTGGTGCTATGGTTTACCAATGGTAATGTAGAGAGCATTCAGTCCTTGAAACTTGCTCAGCTATTGCAATCTGTGGGTTTATTTATCGTACCACCCTTTGTGTTAGCTTATTTGTGGAGTGAACAACCCTTACAATATCTGCATCTCAAACGAACTCCTTTTATAGAAGATATCGCTTTTGCAATACTGATTATGTTTGCCTCCGTCCCTGCTATCAATCTGTTAAGCGAAATCAACCATGCTATCCCTTTTCCGGAAGCTTTATCCTCATTAGAAAGTTATTTGAAAGGCTTGGAAAACCGTGCAGAAGAACTCACTATGCGTATGTTGAAAGTTGATAGTGT
>CAYPYZ010000094.1:240-7662 GCA_964414805.1 uncultured Paludibacter sp. | reverse complement strand
AATAAATATGGACAATAAAATTAAAATAACATCCTTTAGAGATCACCTCGATCAACAATATGGTGAGAGAGGCACTCAATCCCGAGAGGCTTATGAACAAGAATTTGAAGCCTTTAAGTTGGGTGTGATGATACTTGAGTTACGTAAGCAGCAGGGATTGACACAAGAGCAATTGGCTCAGAAATGTGGGACAACCAAGACTTATATTTCCAGAATTGAAAATAATGCGAGTGATATTCGTCTTTCTACATTAATAAGAATTGTCAATGAAGGTTTAGGAGGGAACTTGAAATTTAGCGTAAATATTTAAAATCTATATAGAAACCCCTCACGATAATCGCCCCTTAAAATCTTCATACCCAAACTCCCTGATTAATTTGAACTTATTATTTAAAGTCCAAATACCTATGGCAGGGTGGGTTACTCCATTAAACATAGTAGTTTTTACCATGGTGTAGTGTATCATGTCTTGAAAAATGATTAAATCGCCGATTTGTAAGGGCTTTTCAAAAGACCAATCACCATAGAAATCACCGGCTAAACAGCTATTTCCTCCCATACGGTAAGTGGGAAGACCGACTTGTGGCTCCAAACCCCCAATAATGGCTGGTTTATACGGCATTTCTAAACAATCCGGCATATGGCAAGAAAAAGACACATCCAACATGGCTGTCTTAACTCCCTTATTATCAACTATATCTTGTACAGTAGCAACCAAATCACCCGTCTCCCAAGCAAAAGCGCTACCCGGTTCTAAAATAATATGTAGATGTGGATATTTAGCTTTGAAAGCTTGTAAAACTTGTATTAAATGCTCTACATTATACCCTTTCCTCGTCATCAAATGCCCACCACCCATATTCAGCCACTTAACTTGCATCAGTAAATGCCTAAACTTTTTTTCTACTACCAATAAAGTTTTTTCCAAATCAAAGGAATTGCTTTCGCAAAGGGTGTGAAAGTGCAGTCCCTCAACACCTTCCGGAAGTTTATCAACAAGATTTTCAGCTAAGATACCCAAACGTGAACCCGGTGAACAAGGATTGTATAGGTCAGTCCCAACCCCCGAAAACTCAGGGTTAATACGCAATCCACAAGAGATATTCTGTCCCGCAATCTTGGGATAGAATTTTTGAAATTGCGCTATGGAGTTAAAGCTAATATGGCTACTATACTGGGCTATTTCCATAAATTCTTTGTCCGTATAAGCTGGTGCATAGGTATGTGCTTTATTGCCCATCTCTTCAAATGCCAAACGAGCTTCCGCCAATGAGCTGGCGGTGGAAGTTTGGATATATTTTTTCACAATTGGAAAAGCGCTCCACATCGCAAAAGCTTTGAATGCCAAGATAATTTCTACTTTGGCGGCTTCACTTACGGAACGAATCAAGGCTAAATTTTCACGGAATTTTCTTTCGTTTAAAACGAAGCAAGGAGATGGAATTTGATTGTATTGTATCATTGAAATAAAATGAAAATGCTAATAATTTGAATATGGTCGTCTATAAACCCACAATTTTTCTGCAAAGATATAGCATGCAAAGGAGCTAACAAATAGTGGATTTGATAAATTATGGTATAGATGGTAAAATCTGCTTATATTTGTATGATTTTAAATAGCATAATCATTTTATTTCTATTTATAATACGCACTATCTATATGCAAATAGCGGTTTATTTTGGATCTTTTAATCCCTTTCATCTTGGACATCTTCGGTTGGCTGAGCAGGTTTTATCTATGCAATTGGTAGATGAATTGTGGTTTGTTGTGTCGCCACAAAACCCTTTGAAAGATAGCCATGATTATGTGCCTGCCGCCATAAAATTGGAGATCTTACAATTGTCCATCAAGGAATATCCTGCTATGAAAGCATCAGCCATTGAGTTTCAGATGCCTATACCTTCCTATACCATAGATAGTTTGCAGCGTCTAACTGATTTATATCCCCAGCACCAATTTTCATTATTGATAGGTAGTGATAATGCTGTGATTTTTCATCAATGGAAAAACTATCAACAAATTTTAGATAATTATCCTGTTTTTGTCTATCCAAGACGTGGGTATGATTTTCAGTCTGTAGCGCAGCAATACCCCCAAATGCAACTATTGCATACGCCTTATTATGATATTTCCTCCACTGAAATTCGCAATGCTATCAAGCAAGGAAAAGACATTGCAGCATTTGTGCATCCTGCGGTGAAGGAGTATATTGTGGAAAATGGATTGTATGGGTGAAAATTCTCATCAACTCACCCCATCAATAAAATAAATCCCCCTCACAAAAATGGATTATACCGCTTTTCATTCCCAATGGTGGTGGTAGGGCCATGACCGCAATAGACCACGGTTTCTTCGGGTAAAATCAGTAGTTTTTCTTGAATACCCTTGATTAGGGTAGCATGATTACCCCGTTCTAAATCGGTGCGACCAATAGAACCATTGAATAATACATCACCGGCAAATAAGATTTTTTGCTCAGCATTGTGGAAAACTACATGTCCCGGACTATGTCCTGGAACGTGTAATATCTCCAAAGTACTATTGCCAAATGTAATGCTATCACCTTCTTGGAAATGCTTGCCTATGGGCTGTGCGTCTTCGGGAAACACAACACCGTAAACCATTCCACCGGCTTTAACCTGCTCCAACAAAAACTCATCAGCTGGATGCGCTTCCGGTGCTAAACCGTAAGTTTCATATAAAAACTTATTCCCAAATTGATGGTCAAAATGTAAGTGCGTATTGATTACACGCTTCAATTTCAAGTTGTTATCTTCTATATAATCTTGTAGTTGTTTTTTCTCTTGTGCTGTAAAGCAACCGGCATCTATCACTATGGCTTCTAAAGTTTCATCATGTACCACATAAGTGTTTTCCTGCAAAGGATTGAATGTAAATTGTTTGATTATCATTGTTGTCAGAAAATTAATTTTTACAAGCCCAAATATACGATATTATTTTTTAGTGATTGAATTTGCAATAATTTTTCAAAAATAAATAGCTTATTTTGCATCTTATCGCGAATAAACCTATATCTTTGATGTTTATATTTTAAAATCGAAACATATGAAAACAGAAGACGATTTCTTAGTTTTTGATGATGAAGAAGCTATTCAGTTCATCATGGATAATTTATCCGGAGACGTGCAAACAACCATCACGAAAGACAAGGTGAGTTATGTGTTGGATGCTGTGTATGAGTTTTATGACCAAGCAGGTTTAATCGATGAGGATACAGCTGAATCCGCTGAGATAGACGAAGATAGGATGCAGGCATATATCGAGCAATGTGCTGACGAAGATGATGTAGATATTAGCACCGATGAAATTGAAGCAATTTTAGAGGGCGAATTTGCCTATGGACAATCCAAAGGAATATACGAATAATGCGTTTCCTTACTGATATCCTTTTTTACTTTTTATATGGTTTACTTTGGTTGGTAGCTTGGCTTCCACTGAAGTTGCTGTACCTTATATCTGATTGCTTATACTGGCTTGTCTATTATTTAGTAAGATATCGTCGTAAAATTGTTAGAAAGAATTTAACACTATCTTTTCCTGATTATAGTCTTCAGGAAATCATTGCTTTAGAAAAAAAATTCTATCGCTATTTCTGTGATTTGCAGGTGGAAATTTTGTGGCAAATACATGCCAGCACTGAGGAAATGAATAAGCGTATGACTATAGAAAATCCGGAGCTTCTAGCGCAATATGCTGAAAAAGACAATAGTGTGATGCTGATGTTGGGGCATTATGGCAATTGGGAATGGATATCAGTCTTCGGGCTACAATTACCTAAAAAGTTACCGCCATGCCCTGTTTATATGCAACTTAGGAATAAGCATTTTGACCAATTGATGTTGGATTTGAGGACGCGTTTTGGGGCTTACAGCATTGAAAGAAAGCGTCTGATTAGGGAGATTGTAGCTATGAAACAGGATGGTCGCTTGGGCATTTTTGTGATGATTTCAGATCAAAGTCCGAGATTTAAACAAATCCGTCACCGTATGCAATTTATGAATCAGGATACGCCTGTGTTTTTAGGAACAGAACAATTAGCCAGAAAATATGGCTATCCGGTTTATTATTTAGATATTCAAAGGGTGAAAAGAGGGTATTATCATTCGGTTGTAAGACCTATAGCTGTAGACCCGATGGCTACAGAAGAAAATGAAATTACCGAAACTTTTATGCGCTTATTGGAAAATAGTATTCAAGCAAAACCGGAGTTTTGGTTGTGGTCGCATAATCGTTGGAAACATAATCATCGGGTAACAACAACTGAAAATGAATCGTTAAGAATTAAGTATTAAGCATTCGCAATTGAAAGTAGCAATCGTCATATTAAACTGGAATGGTGCTCATTTTTTGAAGCAGTTTTTACCTGTTTTATTCGAACATACGCCTTTGGATAATACCGCCGTTTATGTGGCTGATAACGGTTCTACCGATGATTCTATACAGCTTTTGCAAAAGGAATTTCCTACTGTTAATCTGATATTATTTGATAAGAATTATGGTTTTGCAGGTGGTTATAATAAGGCTTTGGAGCAGATAAGTGCTGACTATTATATGATTTTAAATTCGGATGTGGAAGTCTCCGCTAACTGGTTGAAACCCATGGTGGATTACTTAGATCATAATCCGGAAGTAGCTGCTTGTCAGCCGAAAATCCTCACTTACCATCAAAAGAATTATTTTGAACATGCAGGGGCTGCCGGTGGTTTTATCGACTATTTGGGTTATCCTCTTTGCAGGGGACGTATATTAGCGCAAACTGAGGAGGATAAAGGGCAATACGACGATATTACCGATATATTTTGGGCAACCGGAGCATGTTTGTTAATTCGAGCTGAATTATTCCATGCCATGGGTGGATTTGATGCAGATTTTTTTGCCCATATGGAAGAGATAGATTTGTGCTGGCGATTGAAGAGTAGGGGATACCGCATTGTTTGTGTGCCCCAAACCAAGGTTTGGCATGTGGGAGGGGGGACTTTGCAAGTGGAAAATCCCCATAAGACCTATCTGAATTTTAGAAATAATCTCTTGATGTTGTATAAAAACTTGCCTGCTAAAAAATTGCAAAAAGTCTTATTAATACGGTTCTTTATGGATTATTTGGCAGCTTTGCAATTATTATTGACAGGGAAAGCCAAGAATGCTTGGGTTGTAATTAAAGCGCGCCTTGATTACAGGAAAATGAAAACTAAAATGAAAGATAGGCGTAAGGAAAATCTTAAGCATGCCGTTCAGACAGACATCCCTGAAATACTTCAGAAAAGTATTATTTTTAACTACTATATTCTTGGAAAGAAAAGCTTTAGCGAACTTAAGAAGTGATATAATTTTAAATAAACACAATACGGTCTATTTCTCAAATATCCTATTAGTCAATTGATTATCGGTGCAATAATCATTGATAACATCCAAGAAAAACTTTCCATATTTTTTAGCTTTGACTTTGCCTATGCCATGGATTTTTAATAAATCTTTTTCATCCAAAGGTAAAAAATCAGCCATTTCTAATAAAGTCTTATTGCTGGCTATAATATAAACTGGTATATCTTCATTATCAGATATTTGATTACGAAGTTCTAATAATTGTGTATATAATAAAGGATGTTTTGAGGAGATATGGCTTGTTTTTGACCGTGATTTAGATTTAGAATAAGCATTGATTTTAATTTCCGGCACCTCAAATTTGTTTTTTAATTGGAAATATTGCTCGGCAGTATAAGGATGTTGTAATTTCTTAATGATATGTTCTTGCAGTTTTAATGCTATAAACAACTCTTTTATTTGCTCATTATATATTTGAGCATTTTCTTTACTATCCGTTACTGCAGGCGATTCAGCGATAGTATTACAAAGCTTTTTAATTTTTTCCAAAAAATAGTTAGCAGCAGACTCCAATCTTTCTATCAAAAAATCTTCATTGAAAGGCTTTTCCATAAATGCTCTATCTAACTGCCGACCAAACTTCTCCGATACATCATGCAGTTCTTGAAGAGCATCTAAAACTTCCTTTTGATGGTCGATCGTTTCCTTATTAAAAGAACTTGCCATTTCGTGCAAAACCCGATTAAATCTCTGAAATTGCTTCAAGCTATTTTCATAATCAAATAGTAATTTGATGGTATATAATCTAAAAGCATTCTTGGATTCTTCAAGCCTTTGTTCCAAAATATAAGCTTCAGGTTTTAGTTTCTGATGTTCTAAAATTAAAGGATCATTGGCTATGCTATATGGATTTATTTTGCTTAATAAAACCATACCTTCCAGACTTCTACATCTACTTAATGCCACATAGACTTGTCCGGCAGTAAAGGCCTGCCCCGCATCTATCACAGCTTTCTCGAATGTCAAACCCTGGCTTTTATGGATGGTGATTGCCCATGCTAAACGCAAAGGAAACTGTACAAATTTTCCTATTGTATTTTCTTCTATCTGCTTGGTTTTGTCATCAACATTATATCGAATATTCTCCCATTCCATGCGTCCAACTTCAATGGTACTGTTGTCTTCTGGACAATTAATCGTAATAATATCATCTTGAATTTTAGTAATACTTCCTATCTTCCCATTATAAAATCTTCTTGGCGTTTCTGTGTCATTTTTTATTAACATTACTTTAGCGCCCTTTTTCAAGACTAAATTTTCTTCTGTAGGGTAGTTATTTTCATAAAATTCGCCTTCAATGGTAGCTTGGAACTTCACAGTCTTTCCCGGAAGTTGTTCCAACTCCTCTGCATTGATACGATCGGCTTTATAATTATGGGTGGTCAGTGTGATATAAGTATCATCTTTTGGAGGTGTAAAGCTCGGATTATAACGGCTTTGCAAGGTTTCTAAGCTTGCTTTTGAAAGTTGATTATTCCTAACTTCATTCAGAATTTGTATAAAGTCTTCATCTGCTTGTCTGTAAACCTTTTCTAACTCAATATAAATGGGTTGGTTTTGCATGATAATGTGGCTATCAAAGAAATAGGGAGAATGGTAGTATTTCGAAAGCAATTGTTTTTCGTCCTCTTTTGCCACTGGAGAAAGTTGGAACATATCCCCAATCAAAATCACTTGCACGCCGCCAAATGGTTCTTGATGTTTATATCTTATATGCCTTAGCATACCATCAATAGCATCCAAGGTATCAGCCCTTACCATGCTGATTTCATCAATGATAAGTAGTTCTAATTCTCGTAAGATTTTACGTTTTGCACCCCTTATTTTACTTTTTTCAATAAGGTTTTTGATACCTTCTGGGGTAGGGATAAAAGGAGTGAACGGCAATTGAAACAGGGAGTGTAAAGTTACACCACCGGCATTGATTGCTGCAACGCCGGTGGGTGCTACTATAATTGTTTGCTTATCAGTGAGTTTACTCAAGTTTTGCAGGAAAGTCGTTTTTCCTGTACCTGCCT
>CAYPYZ010000094.1:0-230 GCA_964414805.1 uncultured Paludibacter sp. | reverse complement strand
AAAAATACATTCTTATTAGTTTGCAAGGCAAAGCTCAAAGCAATTTCATAATTGTCAGTTAAATTCATAGTAATCAAATTTTTGGTTTATTTAGGTTAAAGGAAATTGTAAACATGATTCATATTATTGTGCTAACTAATCAATTAAGTCAGCAAGCTCAATAAGATACCTGCTGCTACGGCCGAGCTGATAACGCCGGCCACATTAGGAGCCATGGCATGCATCAATAA
>CAYPYZ010000093.1:3272-7681 GCA_964414805.1 uncultured Paludibacter sp. | reverse complement strand
ACCACTGTAGCACCATCTTTTCCGGTTGCATCATCGGTAACAGACTGTGTTACTGCATTACGTAATACTTCTGTGGATGATAATCCATATAAATGGGTTACAGTTGTACCTGTTGGCTTAATTTCGCCAATTACACGTCCTACATTGGCTGTTCCAGAAGAAGCACTTACCCATTCATTGGCTGCAAGCAAACCAGTAGTTGGACTGTTTTCCCAAACTTGTCCTGCTACACCACCTACATTATCAACACCTGCTACTTTACCTGTTGCATAACAATTACGTACATTTTTACCATGAATTCTACCAACAATACCACCCACCAATGTTTCACCTTCTAAATCTACTTCAGCGTAACAGTTCTCCAATACAGCACCTAAATTCATTTGTCTTCCGGCAATACCACCTGTAAATGCTTTAGTATTGCTTACTGAACCTTTGGCGTAGCAATTACGAATAACGGTGTAAGTTTTTGTTTGATTACCCACTAAGAGACCGGCATGTCCATCGGAAGCATGACTTGAAGTAAGCTTCACACTACCTTCAGCATAGCAATTCTCTATGGTATTAGCGAATGCTTCTGCTTGACCTAAGTATCCGGTTAATAAGCCTGTAGCTGTACCACTGGTATTTACCACATCTCCTTTTAAACCTAAGTTTTTCACATAGCCACCTACAACAGCAAAGAGACCAACATAACCTCCTGTATAATTAATATTAATACCGGAAATAGTATAACCATTGCCATCAAAAACACCATTAAATGCAGTGAATGAGTTATTACCTTGAGAAGCTTTTCCAAGCGGTGTCCAATTAGGATAACTGGTTGATATATCAATATCATTCATCAATAGGTAATGAGCATTCATGTCAGCCCTTACATTGTTCAAATCTTCTGCGGTATATATCTTATATGGATTTTCTGCCGTACCTTCCGGAATTACTGCTTCTTCTTCATCGTCAGCAAAATCCATCCATTTTAAAATTGGGTAACCGTTCAATCCCATCTTCCAGGTAAGATTCATATCATAACCTAAGGACTCCCAATTGTTGGCATCTGCTAAAAATGCTGCTGATTTACTAATACCATCATAGCTACCATAGTCTGCAACAGGAGGAGTATCATTAAAAACAGCTTTCTCAACTCCTTTCTTAGTAATACTTACATCCTCCAAAGCCCAACATTCATAGGCTGTATAAGAGTTATTGGTCACCACTGCCGCAATCCTACCATACTGATCATAGGCATCATCCGGACGAACAATAGCAGTATTCAGAGCAACCAAACCATGCATAGGCAAATCAGAATAACCTACAATACCACCGGGACCATTTCTGTCTGCAGTCGAACCAGCAGTGACCTTACCTGTAGCAAAGCAATACTCAATTTGTACCGGATGTGGCGTAACACCCTGAGGCGCTCCACATACGCCTATGATACCACCTGCTCTGGCGTTTCCAGTAGTACCTGTAACGGTAACATTTGCTTTTGAAAAACAATTCCGCAAGTATGAAATAGGCAAACCCGAGCCTGAGCCAGGACGACCAATATTACCTGCAATGCCTCCTGCAACAGTGGAAGCTTGAACAACACCTGTAGTGAAACAATTTTCTATAATACCTTGAGAGATTGCTGTAGTATAGTTATTATTAGCAATATATCCAGCAATAATACCTGCCGTAGCACAATCAGCACCACCTTCCACAAAGGCAGTACTAACATTACCTACACGTGCATCTACCACCCCAAGATTTTTACAGACACCCCGAAGGATACCAAATAAACTGGCATAATTATATCCACCGGTATCCAGATTTTTGATAATATGTCCATTTCCATCAAAGTAAATCGGCTTATCAAAACCTGCGGACGTATTAAAGGCTTCCCATTGAATGCCTTCTAAGTCTACATCTGCATCCATACGGAAATAGGTATAAGCATTGGGATTGTAAGTTACATCATGTATAGCTACTAAATCAGCAGCTGTAAGAATAACGAAAGGATCGTTTTCTGTACCTGTCCCACCACCAGAGAACACAGGCTGTTGCGCTAAAGTTCCCAATGTGACAATGGTCAAGAATAAACTTAAAAAGATAGTCTTTTTCATGATTACATTAATTTACAGTTAATATTCTATTTAAAATCTATATACACTGGATAATGATCGGATGCACCAGGAAGATCTATATTTGGAAGTTTATAAACAACATCCGCAGCATCTATTTCATATCGTTCTTTATCACCATAACTTAAAATAAAGTCAATACACTTTACCGGTCTTGGCTGTGTTGGGAAGGTATTTTTAATAGGACTAACTATTGTCCAATTTGCCAACAAAGCATTAAACATACCCCCATTTAATTTGTCTTCGTTTAAATCCCCGGCCAACAAGGCTTTCTTGCCAATATCTTGTATGACTTGGGTTATAATATTAACCGCAGTGATTCTGTTTTCTTCGCTCTTATAATCTAAATGTGTACTGGCAACCACTACATCATCAAATTCTGCAATTAATACTGCACGCTTTTCATCACCGGGTAGTGGATGATGATGCATTTTGACAGGTTTTTGTTTGGATAAAATTCCAATACCATACTTACCACCCCTATATGGAATGGTTGCACCAAAGTATCCATACATTGTTAATGAATCAGCCAACAGCTTTATTTGATCAACATTATCTGTTCTGGTATTCACACTATCCAACTCCTGTAAAGCTACAAAATCTGGATCAAAAGCCCTGATGATATTGATGATGCGCTCATAATCCACTACTTCATCCATGCCTCTAGCATGTCTGATATTAAAACTCAAAAAACGTTGATAGCCATCTTTTACAGCAGGGATGGGTTGCACCTCAGCTCCCTGATTCGCATCATGTACACCCTCTATAAATTGTGAGTTGTCGGTGTTTTGTTTTTCACAAGAACAAAAACTTAAAGATACAGCTATCAGCAACAATACTAAATACTTCATGTAATCTATCATAATTAATCGTTATTAAAATTCAATCCATCTACCCAACCTGGATTTTGCGTAAGCACACCATTAGTCAAAGACCTATCTTTAATAGGAATTGGATAGTAATAATCTTTATCTTCATCCCAAACTCTTGGGTTTAAATTATGACAAATAATATTGCCTTTATTTTCTTCATTTAAAGAAATATCTTGACCAATTTTCAAGAAAAGTGGCACAAAAGCAGCTGGTTTGTCTCCTTCATAAAAATACACATCCGCTCTCCCGTTTCTGTCAATGTCATAATTACCTGTACCTGGCACATAGATACCAAGCATAGGCTTTTCAAATCTTTTCCCTTCTTTCCATCTCATAATATCATAATAGCGTAGGCCTTCTGCCACTAACTCGATGGTTCGTTCACGTCTAATTTCAAGAATAACACCTTGATTTGCACCTACTACATTGGGGTAGCCAGTTTCAGCACTTGTTAAATAAGGATCAGGATTCGCATTGGCAGCAGCCATATCTAAATTGGGCATACCCACCCTATCCCTAAGTAATTTTATCGATTTATCTATGTCGGCTTGCGTTAATGTTCCTCTTTCAGCCTTAGCTTCTGCAAAGTTTAAATATACTTCAGCTAATCTAAAGATGGGCATATCATTGCATGATTTATTGTAGTCATCATAGAAATCCTCCATAGTATATTTTATAAGATGATAGCCCGTCATAGTAAAAGCCAAGTTTGGAGGCAAAACAGTTGAAGCTCCCATACGTGTATAACCCGGTGTACGAACAGTTTGGGCTAAACGTGGATCTCTGTTTTGACATTCATCATAAAACTCCATAGTCTCATAGCCTGCTTGATCCGTGAAACGAGTGCCATCGGTCATCAAGTAAGTATTTACTATCATTCTTGAAAGACCGGGTTTACCCATGGTACTGGTGTTTTGGTAGTTCTGCACATTATGAATTAAGGATAATCCATCATCATAATCCCGTGCTAGAATGATTTCTTCGGGACGTGCACTTTGAACAGCAAATAAATCTCTGTAAGGAGTGCTACCAGCAGTATATAGAGCATAGCCACTTTCATTCATCAAAGTTTCAGAAGCTTCAATACAGGCATCCAAGTATTTCTCATAACCCTCTATGCCATGATATTTCCTAAAGGTACCTTCAAATAAACCTATACGTGATTTTAATGCTAAAGCAGTCCATTTAGTAACCCTATATAAACTTTTAGATGAAGATAAATGGGCTATCGCAAAATCTATATCTTGTAAAACGGAGTCCATAACTAACTCTCTGGAATCACGTGGTTTATACAAATCTTGGTCATCAGAGCCCAAGACTTTATTATACCAAGGCACATCTCCAAAGCGCTTTACCTTTTCAAAATAGAAATAGGCACGGAAGAATTTCGACAATCCTTCATACCTAACTCTGA
>CAYPYZ010000093.1:0-3172 GCA_964414805.1 uncultured Paludibacter sp. | reverse complement strand
TCAAAATAGAAATAGGCACGGAAGAATTTCGACAATCCTTCATACCTAACTCTGACTGCTTCATTTTCACAATTATGTGAATTTTCGAGATAGAAATTGATATTTCTTAAAGCTGTAAAGCTCCAACCTCCTCCTGAAGCAGGTACCAATCTTTGTCCGTTCACATTATCATCTAAAGTAGAAGTGATAATAACATCAGCAGTTTCACCATAGATGCTTGAAGCAGCAGGTAGTAAATCAGCATAGAAATTATTAGTATAGAGCAGAATCTCATTTTCTGTTGTAAAATAAGTTTCAGCATATAATTTATCCTTGGGAAAAACATCCAAGAAACCATCATCACAAGATGCAAAGGCTACAGCCAGCAGTAATAGTAGCGAAATTTTTATTATTGAGTTTTTCATATGATAATGCTTTATTGTATTTAAAATAATACCCATCTTTTATTGTTTTAGAAAGTTAAATCAAGCCCTATGGAGAAGGTTTTAGCCCATCCGTAAGTTTTAGCATCATTATGAGCAGCAGCTTGTTCCGGATCTATATATTTTGAATTTAATTTGGTGAAAGTTAATAAATTCTCACCACTGAAATAAATTCTAAGTTTCTCTATCTGTACTTTTGATAATAAAGATGTTGGTAATGAATAACCAAAATTCAAGCTTTTTAATCGAAGATAGGCCAAATCTTGCAAGTATTTATCACTTGGTGCACCTAAAGAACGATTCCCTTTTAAAGCTATATAACCTCTTGGACGCGGGAAGAAAGCATCCGGATTCTCCTCACTCCAAACCCTGCTCATAAAGTCAGTACCTATAAAAGTAGCATACGGACGGGTATAAGGTCCCCAGAATAAATTGGCATTATTACCGGGATACCAATTTTGTTTACCTATCCCTTGCAAAAATACGGATAAGTCAAATCCATACCAATCGGCTGAAAGGTTCAATCCATAGGCATAGCTTGGGTTTGAATTTCCAACTATTATTTGGTCACCGGTATCATCCACAGTTCGTGCAGGCGTAATCATGAAATCGCCATCCAAATCAACAAACTTAATATCTCCTGCCTTCAGACCTTTTTCAGCTCCTGCAGAAGTATTAATAATTTCATTGACGGCAGTTTGATCTACATTATAAGCGGCAGCTTCTTCATCAGAAGTGAAATATCCGTCTAAAACATACCCCCAAATTTCTCCTAATACCTGTCCTTCATAATAATTGGATAATAATTTTGATGGATTATCAAACTTAGTAATTCTTGATGTATAATCACTTAAAATAAAGCGAGCGCCGTAGGAAAAAGGTTTATTTTTCATTGTGAACTTATCTACCCAACTAAGACTAATTTCCCAACCATCTGTACGTAGATCAGCAGCATTCATTTTTGGAATACCGGCTCCATAAACGGATGGCAAATCTTTTCCCGCAGTCAACATACCCTTGGTAGCACGTGTATAGATATCACCTGTAAATTCAAGTCTACCTTTGAAAACAGAAAAATCCAATCCTAAGTTTTTGGTGGTAACAACTTCCCAAGAAAGGTCGGATGCATTCGGAGAAGATACGGTAGCATTGGACGCTTTTTGTCCATCTCCAAAAGCATAATTCATTAAACCACCGGTATTAACTGTCTGTATATAATCGTAATATCCTACCTGTTGGTTCCCCAAAGTTCCATAAGAAGCCCGAATCTTTACATTAGGTACATGCAATCTTAAATCATCAAAAAAGCTTTCTTCACTTAATCTCCAAGCAGCAGAAGCGGATGGAAAAAACCCAAAGCGATGACCACGCATAAATCTCGATGAACCATCTAAACGACCATTGGTCTCAAAAAGGTACTTTCCATTATAATCGTAATTGATACGATAAAATGAACCTAATATTTTATATTCATTCTGACCGCCTTCAATCACCATAACGTCCCCTATGGCCAAGTTGAAGTCATTGAGTTCTGTAGTTAATAAGTCCTGACGAGATGCCTTAACATCCTTCAATTCTTTGGTCTCATAGTTAACCCCCGCCATCACTTTAAAATTATGAACTTGATTGAATTGTTTTTCATAATCGGCATAAACATTACTGGCAGTATACCAGTGAGTAGTTAATTTTTCATACAATCTATCTTGACCTATACCGGTCTCTAAATTAGCTACTACACCGGGATATTTTGAATATGGAATATTCATACTCCGATTCATAACTTGGCTATTTAGATTGATATAGTTGAAGTCAGCACGTAAATTCAAACCTTTAGCAAGCTTAATCACAGCACCGAAAGTAGTACCAAACTCATAATATTTATCATAATTATTATGCTTGTTATTTACCATCAAAGCACTCCAACCATCCATTAGTTGATAGTCTGTAATTGAGGTTAAATATACAGGACTTCCATCAGGATTTACAGGTACAAAGCTCGCTAAACCATGTACATTAATAGTGTTAAAGAAGTTATTTACAGAACCATAACCCGGAAATTTGTAATCAGAAGTAAAGTATTTAGTATTATTGGAAATCTCCAACCATGGTCGAATTTGGGCTGTTAGTTTAGTCCTAAAATTCATCGAGCGGAATTTATCAGGGTTAATTTTAAAAACGCCATCTTGCTCAAAAATATTTCCTGAAATTAAGTACTTAATTTTTTCACTTCCCCCATTGATATTGATACTATGCTCTTGCATAGGTCTTGCATTATCAAAAAAGTAATTATACCAATCGGTATTGCCATAATATACATAAGAATCGCGGCCATCACGTTGGTCAATCATTACCCACGGACGATCAGGATGCTCCGTCTTATCATTCACACGCAACCATAATTGTTCGTAATCATCAGCAGTATATTTAGTGTAAGGCTGTCCGGCGTACGATTCAAAAAACAAATCATTAATCAATGCCGAATAATACCCCCGCGTTTCAAAATCGGTTGAAGCAGTAGAAGCACTTCTACCAAATTTATTTCCATAAGAAATGGTGGTCTTTTTCTCCGTTCCACTTTTAGTAGTTACCAAGATAACTCCAAAGGAAGCTCTTGCACCATAAACCGCTGAAGCTGAAGCATCTTTCAAAACAGACACAGATTCAACGTCACGTGGGTTGATGCGGTCTAAACTGGTCTCTACACCATCAACTAAAATAAGAGGAGAACCGCCATTGATGGAAGTTCCTCC
>CAYPYZ010000092.1:1576-7826 GCA_964414805.1 uncultured Paludibacter sp. | reverse complement strand
CAGAGAAATTCAGGGATGTGCAAGAAGCTTATGAGCACTTGAAAAAGCAACGCAATATGAATTAAATTGAAAATTTGAACTTTCATCAGAGCGTAAATTCGTTTATAAAATATTGAGTTTTTAAGAAAATAAAATAGTACGACCACAGTATGGCAAAAAGTAAAATGCAAAACTTAGCCAAGGAAACGGCGATTTATGGTGTCAGCAGTATTTTAGGAAAATTCCTGAATTGGTTGTTGGTGCCGCTATATACATATGTGTTGACCGGCTCTGCAGATTATGGTGCGGTGGCGAATTTATATGCGTGGACAGCGCTTTTGTTGGTGATATTGACCTATGGTATGGAAACGGGTTTCTTTCGTTTTGCCAATAAACATGCGGAAATTGACAATAAAGTTTATGGGAATACCCTGATTTCTGTCGGGATTACTTCCTTGATTTTTGCTGTCTTATGCTTGGTATTCCAACAATCCATAGCCAATATTTTGGGTTATGCAGAGCATCCGGAATATATTGCCATGTTAGGAGTGGTGGTAGCTATGGATGCTTTTGGTTCTATACCTTTTGCCTACTTGCGTTATAAATCGCGACCTATCAAATTTGCTGCTTTGAAGTTGATGATGATTTTTGTCAACATCGCTTTTAACATCTTCTTTTTGGTGATTTGTCCTATTATTCATGAGCGTTCTCCCGAATCAATTGCATGGTTTTACAATCCTAATTATGGGGTAGGGTATGTGTTTGTTTCCAATGTGATTCAGACTGTGGTGGTGACTATCGCATTATTGCCAGAGGTTTTCAAAGCTAAGTTTGAGTTTGATTTTGGATTGCTCAAGCAGATTTTGCGATATTCTTTGCCTTTGTTGATTTTGGGTGTTGCGGGTATTATGAATCAGACTTTGGATAAAATTATCTTCCCTTTTTTGATAGAGGATCCGGAGTTTGCTAAATCGGAATTGGGCATTTATTCTGCTTGTTTTAAAATTTCCATGGTGATGATGATGTTTACGCAGGCCTTTCGTTATGCTTATGAGCCATTTATTTTTGCACAGCATAAGGATAAAAACAGCAAGGAGGCTTATGCGGATGCCATGAAGTTTTTTATTATCTTTTCTTTGTTGATATTTCTTGGGATGGTTTTCTATTTAGATATTATCAAATACATTATTCATAGTGATTATTGGCCTGGTTTGCGGGTCATTCCCATTGTGCTTTTTTCTTATATTTTTCAAGGGATATTTTTCAATTTGTCGCTTTGGTATAAGTTGATTGATAAGACTATGTTTGGGGCTTGGTTTTCTTTAATTGGGGCAGCGATTACCGTTGCGGGAAATATTATTTTTGTACCTATGTTTAGTTATATGGCATCTGCTTGGGTGTCTTTTGTTTGTTTCTTTGTAATGATGGTGGTGTCGTATTTTTATGGGCAGAAGTATATGCCTATACAATATGATTTAAAATCTATTGCTTTGTATGTTGTTTTGGCTATGGGTTTATATGCGCTTAGTTATTTGATTGTAACGCCTTATGCTTCCTTGAATCTTGTGATTAAGACTGTTTTATTGGTGATTTTTGTGGCGTATATTATTAAAAAGGATCTGCCGCTTAGTCATATCCCTGTTATTAAGAGATTTGTTTGATGGCACGTTTTTTTGAGGTTTTTGATGGCACGCGGATGTTGCTGATGCTTTGCAGCGCGGATTTTCGCTGATTTATTTTCGTCCAAAATCCGCAGGAATTTCACCCCAAGCTTCCGTATGCCATTTAAGTACTTCGTTGCTGTAGCTGTTTTCGGACAACCACTTTTCCGCACGGGCAAGCAACTCAAAAAGCTTAGCATTCTTGTCATTTTCCACCAACTGAGTTTTGACTTTCTTATTCCGTAACCAAGCCAAGGCTGTGCGACTATCAGAATACACAGGAAGTTCCAACTTGTGCTGCTTTAAATGTGCCAAAGCATGTACAATAGCCAAAAATTCCCCAATATTATTGGTACCATCCTCATATGGACCTTGCCTGAAAATCACCTTGCCTGATTGCGTATCCACCCCTTGATATTCCATAATGCCCGGATTACCGCTGCAAGCCGCATCTACAGATAGACTTTTCAAAATAGGCATACCATATTTCTCAATCAATTCTTTATTGGGAACATTGACTTTAGCATGTTTGCCCACATAATCCCAATAAGAAGATTTTAAAGCTGTTTTTGCCTCCGATTCAGTGGCAAAACCTTTATACTTTGCTTCAGGATATCCGTGGACTTGCTTTTTGCATGCCTCCCATGAGTTGTAAATGCCCGGATTATGACCTACCCAGACAACGAAATATTTATTTTTGGATTTTGCCATATTTATTGTACTTTTGCAAAGTTTTTTGGCCCTGTAGTTCAATGGATAGAATGGAAGTTTCCTAAACTTTAGATTCAGGTTCGATTCCTGGCGGGGCTACAAAATTATTCCATCCTGCATTTCTATTTTCCGGTCTGATAATCTCGCTAAATCTTCATCATGGGTGACAATAATGATGGTTAAGCCGAATTCATCGCGTAAATCGAACAATAATTGATGCAATTCAACTTTATTTTTAGTGTCTAAACTTCCGGAAGGCTCATCAGCTAATATCAATTTGGGATCGTTGATTAATGATCTGGCAACTGCAACTCGTTGTTTTTCACCACCTGACAACTCTGACGGTTTATGCGTAAGCCTATCACTTAACTTCATAAATTCTAAGAGCTTTTCAGCCTTGTATTTAGACTTTTTATTATCTTTTCCGGCTATCAATGCAGGTATCATCACATTTTCCAAAGCAGTAAATTCCGGCAATAATTGATGAAACTGAAAAATAAAACCTATTTCCTGATTCCTAAATGCGGATTGCTCCTTTTCATTCATACGACTTACGTCCTTGCCATTAAACATAACTAATCCCTGATCCGGATTATCTATAGTACCCAAAATTTGTAGCAAGGTAGTCTTGCCGGCACCGCTCGGACCCACAATAGAAACTATCTCTTTTTGCTCAACTTTCAAGTTTACGCCTTTTAGGACATGCAAACTATCAAAACTCTTATGGACATTAACTGCTTCAATCATAATTAGTCAATTTGCAGACAAAGTTAAGCATAAAAGTGCTTATTCTTTAATATATATGCTAATTTTGTAGGAAATTTATTTCATGGAAAAATTAAAGAAATTTGGTAAGATAGAGTTTGCCAGCAACAGAAGAGCAAAGCGTGTTTCTGTTAAACTCAAGGCTAATGGTTTGAAAGTTAGCATGCCACCCCATGTTAGCAGAGCTTATGTTGTCGATTTCCTTTTATCTAAAGAAAAAGAAATACTATCAAGGCAACATAAACTTGCCAAAAGCCAATCCCATTTAAGAATAGTCCCCGGAGAAGCAATACAAACTGCCACTTTCGTGATAAAATCGAAATTGGTAGATAGAGAGAATTTATATTTTAAGCTGATAAACAAAGAATTAACCATTGAAATACCGACACATGCAGATTTGGAGGCGGTGGCTTTGCAGACTGATTGTTGGAAAGGAATCAACTATTTTCTCAGGAATGAAGCCAAACGAGTATTGCCTGATCGTGTCATGCAATTAGCTGCCAAACATGGATTTTATGTCAATAGCGTAAAAATACAATCCAGCAAAACCCGCTGGGGAAGCTGTTCTGATAAAAAAAATATCAATCTTTCCTTATACCTATTATTACTACCTGAAAATTTAATAGATTATGTCATCTTACATGAACTTTGTCATACTAAAGAGATGAACCATAGCGAGAAATTTTGGCAATTGATGGATAAAGTGACTGATAATTCAAGCAAAAAATTGAGAAATGCTATCAAGGAATATAAAATTCCGGAATAAATTGCATAAATACAAGCCTAATTTTGAGTACTGTAACTGACCTGTCTACATTAATCAATAGTGAAAAAACGAAAAATAACAAAAGTAATTTACCAAGAAAAAGAAACTTTTCGAAACAGAACCTATATAAAACAAGAAGGGTTGTCTCACGACAACCCAATCTCTTTTGTTAACCTTAAATCTAATACTATGAAAAAATCACGTCACAAATATAGTGTGAAATGCGGGTTGTCGCAAATAATTGCGGAGAAAAAAGTCATTTATTATTGATTTTTAATAATTGTGTTAATTTTTCATCACAATGAATCGTGTTTGTCATAGTCATAACGAAACGAAACTTATATTTTTATGATTGCTTATTAAATAATGATAATTTCCAAACGTTTTTTGTACTTTTGCATTTGAAATTAAAAAATCTACGATTACCGATGCTCATTGTGATCGAATCTACCTTGATAAAATTATCTGTAATCGCAATTTTTACCATATAATTATTGACTTATGAATAATTTTAAACGTACTACTGTTACTACTGCTCTTCCTTATGCCAATGGGCCTATACATATTGGACATTTAGCGGGTGTATATGTCCCTGCCGATATCTATGTTAGATACCTGCGATTAAAAGGTGAGGAGGTGTTATTTGTTGGTGGTTCTGATGAGCATGGTGTGCCCATTACGCTTACTGCAAGGAAAGAGGGTGTAAAACCTCAAGATATAGTAGATCGTTACCATAATATGATCAAGCAATCCTTTAAAGAATTTGGGATTTCTTTTGATGTGTATTCCCGCACTACTTCCGAAACACACAGGGAATTAGCTTCCAAAATTTTCAAGACTATTTATGAAAAGGGTGGTTTTATTGAAAAGACTTCCGAGCAGTATTATGATGAGAAAGCGCAGCAGTTTTTGGCAGATAGATATATTACCGGTCAATGTCCGCATTGCCATAATGAGCATGCCTATGGCGATCAATGTGAATCCTGTGGTACGTCTTTAAGTTTAGATGAGTTGATTAATCCGCACTCTACCATAAGCGGAAGTGTACCGGTAAAACGCGAAACCAAACATTGGTATTTGCCTTTAGATCAGCATGAAACATGGTTAAGAAAGTGGATTTTGGAAGACCATAAGGAATGGAAAACCAATGTGTATGGACAGTGCAAAAGCTGGTTAGATATGGGTTTGCAACCTCGTGCCGTTAGTCGCGATTTGGATTGGGGCATTCCCGTTCCTTTGGAAGGTGCTGAGGGTAAGGTGCTTTATGTGTGGTTCGATGCACCTATAGGTTATATTTCAAATACCAAAGAATTGTTGCCGGATAGCTGGGAAACATGGTGGAAAGATGAGGATACACGTTTGCTGCACTTTATAGGTAAAGATAATATCGTGTTTCATTGTATCGTTTTTCCCGCTATGTTGAAAGCCGAAGGAAGTTATATTTTGCCCGACAATGTACCTGCTAATGAGTTTTTGAATTTAGAAGGAGATAAAATTTCAACTTCCGGCAATTGGGCAGTTTGGCTACATGAGTATTTAAAAGAATTTCCTGAAAAGCAGGACGTTTTGCGTTATGTGTTGACGGCTAATGCACCGGAAACTAAGGATAACGACTTTACTTGGAAGGATTTTCAGGCAAGGAATAACAACGAATTAGTGGCTATTTATGGAAACTTTATCAATAGAGCGTTGGTATTGACACATAAGTATTTTGACGGGAAAGTGCCTGAATTAGGTACTTGGACAGATTATGATGAAGAGACTTTGGTGGAATTTAAGGATGTAAAAAGTAGTGTTGAGCATCTGTTGAATCACTTTAAATTCCGTGAAGCGCAAAAAGAAGCAATGAATTTAGCAAGGATAGGCAATAAGTATTTGGCTGATACCGAACCTTGGAAATTGGCTAAAACGGATATGGACAGGGTTGCAACCATCATGAATTTGAGTTTGCAGATTGCAGCAAATTTAGCCATTGCTTTCGAACCTTTCTTACCATTTTCATCACAAAAGTTACGTGATTTATTGAATTTAGATAACTTTGAGTGGAATGACTTAGGCAGTATAGATTTGTTGAAAGCCGGTACACAGCTATCTACCCCTGAATTATTATTTGAGAAAATTGAAGATGAAGTTATCGCTACTCAAATTCAAAAATTGTTAGATACCAAAAAATCCAATGAGGTATCTGCTTGGCAACCAGAAGCTATCAAGCCCGATACAAGCTTTGACGAGTTTATGAAAATGGATATACGCGTAGGGACGGTATTATCTTGCAAGAAAGTTCCGAAAGCAGACAAGCTCTTAGAGTTTCGCATAGATGATGGTTTAGAAGGCCGCACCATCCTTTCAGGAATAGCGGAGTTTTATC
>CAYPYZ010000092.1:0-1476 GCA_964414805.1 uncultured Paludibacter sp. | reverse complement strand
ATAGATGATGGTTTAGAAGGCCGCACCATCCTTTCAGGAATAGCGGAGTTTTATCCGGAACCGGAACAATTAATAGGCAAACAAGTACTGTTTATTGCCAATTTTCCACCACGAAAATTAAGAGGCATCGATAGCGAAGGGATGATTTTGTCGGCAGAAAACCCTGATGGCAGTCTGGCCGTAGTGCAGCCCGCAACACCCTTGACCAATGGTTCGAAAATAGTATAAAGCTTTCTATATCAAGTATTTTTTATAATTGCCCAAACTCGTCGGTAATAAACAATTTGCCGATGATTGTTGTTACACTACTAACTATTATCAGCATAAAATAAAATTTATATTATTAGACATTCATTTTATGTAACGAAACCCATAAGCATCACATCTGTATAGGACAAATTTATTTACTAATTCTTACCTAAATATTAAATTAATATGAGAACAAATTATTTATTTGTATTGATAGGAGTGTTGACCATCCTATTATTTCCCGCTTGTGAGAAGAATTCCGATGTAAATTTGGATAAAAAATTAAACTTCTCCAATCTGCCTGTTGAGCAACAGAAACAAAAAATTGAAAGCTCGGGTATCGACTTCGTAGATGCTATGGAAGGACTACTTGAAACAGAGGCATTTACTGTTATTGAAAGTGCTTTAGCTGTTATCCCATTGGACAATAGTGGATCTGAAATTCTATACGTACTTAGGAATGATTTGAAGGCTGGTAATGCCGGAGTTTTGACCAATTTGGATAGACAAATGAAGGTTGTGTATGAGGATGATGATTTTACTTGGGGTGAATATGCCTATAATTTCCAAACTGAGGAGATTGAGTTAATCAGAGAACTCAATAAAAAAATCATCATTAAATTACCTGCTTCTGAGGATGCCTATAACAATCAGCGTAATAATGCAACCATCAGTTTTGAATATTCAGATTCTTCTGTAACTATCCCTTATGAGGAAGAGTTTTATCCAAAAAGTGCTCAGTTTCTTATCAAAGTTGACAATAAAAATGTTTTAGAAGCGAGCTTTAGCGGTTCTTACTTTGATGACGGCATGCCTAAAAAATTGAAACAAAGTTTAACCATAGATGCTTATACTTGGGAATTGAATTTGGATAATAACAAGAAAAAAGCTTCCTCAGACTATCAATTTAAAAAGGCTAAGCAGATTTTGATTCGATATGGTGCCGAATTAACCGGTCGTTTAAGTTTTGAGGATTTCGAAAATGCTGCACAAAATGATGAGATTAACAATTTAGCTGATAAAGTAGCTGCTTATTTTCAAGTGATGGATGTGGCTGTGAAAGGTGGATTTAATGATGTGAAAGCTTTGGCTAATAGTATGAATAATATCAGCCACAACTTGTCAGACGAAGCCTATGCAAATAAGGTAGCAGAAGTTTTAAATCAGCAATTTGTAGGGTATGCTTACTTTGTTAACGACAATAAGAAATTTGCTGATCTTGAGTTT
>CAYPYZ010000091.1:0-7893 GCA_964414805.1 uncultured Paludibacter sp. | reverse complement strand
TATGTTAAATCATTATGAAACCGTTTTCATTTTAACTCCCGTTTTGTCTGACGCACAGATGAAGGAAGCGGTTGAAAAGTTCAAAGGCATTTTGACGGATAGCGGTGCGACTATCACCAATGAAGAGAACTGGGGATTGAAGAAATTAGCTTATCCCATCCAAAAGAAATCGACAGGTTTTTATGCTTTGTTACAGTTCGATGCTGATCCTACTGTAGTGGATAATTTAGAAACCACTTATCGTCGTGACGAGCGAGTGTTGAGATTCTTAACTTTCCGTTTAGACAAATATGCTTACGAGTATGCGGAAAAAAGAAAAGGTTTAAAATCTAAAGAAAAGGAGGGCTAAAACATGTCAACAAATCAAGGTAAAATCAGGTATTTAACACCACCCACAGTAGATCTGAAACGGAAAAAGTATTGTCGTTTCAAAAAGAGCGGCATCAAGTATATAGATTATAAAGATCCGGAGTTTTTGAAAAAGTTTTTGAACGAGCAAGGTAAAATTTTACCTCGTCGCTTGACAGGTACTTCTCTGAAGTTCCAACGTAAAGTAGCTCAAGCAGTGAAGAGAGCACGCCATTTGGCATTGCTTCCTTACGTAACTGATATGTTGAAATAATTAAAGAGGAGGGAATATTATGGAACTTATTTTAAAAGAAGATGTTGCCAACTTAGGTTTTAAAGGCGACTTAGTAACAGTAAAAGACGGTTACGGACGTAACTATTTGATACCTCAAAAATTAGCAGTTATTGCAACTGAATCTGCAAAGAAAATGCTTGCTGAGGACATTAAACAACGTGCTCATAAATTGGAAAGAATTAAAAATGAAGCACAAGAATTAGCCGATAAGGTTAAAGATATCACCCTTACAGTTGGTGCAAAAGCCAGCTCCACAGGTAAAATCTTTGGTGCTATCGGACCTATCCAAATCGCTGATGCTTTCGAGAAAGCTGGTTATGCCGTGGATAGAAAATCTATCGTTTTGAAAGATGCAATTAAAGAATTAGGAACATACACCGCTGTTTTGAAACTTCATAGAGAAGTTACTACAGAAGTAGCATTGGAAGTGGTAGCCGAATAATACAATTGCTTTTTAACTATATAAAACCGACATATGCATATTGACATGTGTCGGTTTTTTAATTAATTTTGTCGCTTCATTCATTTATTATAAAACATATTCAATATGGCTGTTATCAAACCCTTTAAGGGTATTCGCCCCCCCAAAAACTTAGTTGAAAAAATTGTGTCGCGTCCGTACGACGTGCTAAACTCCGAAGAAGCTCGCGCCGAAGCTGATGGAAACCCCATGTCGCTGTATCGCATCATTAAGCCTGAAATTGACTTTGAGCCCGGCACCGACGAGCATGAGGAAAAGGTTTACCATAAAGCGGTTGAGAATTATGAGCTATTCAAAGCTAATGGCTGGCTACAACAGGACAAACGAGAGCAGTATTATGTGTATGCACAAACAATGAATGGCAAAACGCAATACGGCTTGGTGGTTTGTGCCCATATTGATGATTATGTCAATAATAAAATAAAAAAACACGAGCTTACCCGAAAGGATAAAGAAGAGGACCGCATGAAACATGTGCGAATCAATAATGCTAATATCGAACCTGTGTTTTTTGCTTATCCGCATCATGATGGTTTGGATGCTATTGTGAGTGAGGCTATTAAGAAAGATCCTGAATATGATTTCATAACCGCTGATGGTTTTGGTCATCATTTTTGGATAATCGATGAGCAAACTACCATAGATGAAATTACCGGTTATTTTGCTGAATTACCTGCATTATACATCGCAGATGGACATCATAGAAGTGCCGCAGCTGCTTTGGTGGGAGTTGAAAAACGTGCTCAAAACCCTAATCATACAGGCAAAGAGGAATATAACTACTTTATGGCTGTTTGTTTCCCGGATAATCAGTTGACTATCATCGATTATAATCGTGTGGTGACTGACTTGAACGGCCTGACAGACCAAGAGTTTTTAGATGCGCTTTCAGCCAATTTTGATGTTGAAGAAGTAGGTAAGGAAATTTATAAACCTAATAAATTGCATAATTTCTCGTTATATCTTTCTGAGAATTGGTATAGCCTGACCGCTAAATCAGGGACTTACGACGATCAAGATCCTTTAGGAGTGTTGGATGTTACTATTTCTTCCAATTTGATATTGGATGAGATTTTAGGTATCAAGGACTTACGGACTGATAAACGAGTGGATTTTGTTGGTGGAATACGTGGTTTGGGTGAATTGCAACGCCGTGTGGATAGTGGTGAAATGCGTGCTGCCATCGCCCTTTATCCCGTATCTATGGAGCAATTGATCAATATCGCTGATACCAATAATATTATGCCTCCAAAAACCACTTGGTTTGAACCTAAGTTACGTTCGGGATTGGTAATTCATGAACTTATTTAAGGAATCAATAAAATTTAATTCTTGAAGCAAAAATGCTTACATATCGCTCTCTTAGCTGTTTTAATGATATTTTCTCAATGCTTTTTCAACAGCTGTGGTACAAAATCGCGCCTTTCAACTGCCGATAAAAAATTTGAAGCAGGTGAATACGCCGGTGCTGCGGATATGTACGCAAAAGTTTATTCCAAAATACCTTTCAGAAATAAAGAACTAAAGGGAAGAGTGGCATTTAATCAAGGCCAAAGTCTTGATAAACTAAACTACTCCCGTTCTGAAATGATGTATAATCGGTCTTTTAGATCTGATTATCAGGATAGTACTGTATATCTAAAATTAGCTCAAGCACTACATCGCAATGGCAAATACGGAGATGCTTCCAAGTATTATAATTTTTTCTTGCAATACGATAGTACAAGCCTTATAGCGAAAAGTGGTATTCAAGGAACTAAATTGGCTGCTCATTATAAAGATCATCCAACACGCTATATAGTCAAACGTGATAATTTCTTTTTTGCAAGAAATAAATATGTTTATAGCCCTAACTTCCCTGGTTCTGAATATGATCAGCTGTATTTTACTTCCAATAATTTTAAACCCAAAAAAGGGAAACTGATTAATTTTGTTACCAATCAACCTAATGGCAATATAGTTTATGTAAAGAAAGATGCTTCCGGAAAATGGAGTAGACCGGAACCCGCTTTTTCAGAAGAGTTTACCAATGGTTTGGAAATAGGAACGCCTAATTTTTCACCGGATGGTAGGACGATGTATTTTTCCGTAGCTCCACAAAAAGAAGAAAGCGATGCTAATGTGGAAATCTATTTTTCTTCGCGTGCGGGT
Source organism: uncultured Paludibacter sp. (assembly GCA_964414805.1). Lineage (GTDB taxonomy): Bacteria > Bacteroidota > Bacteroidia > Bacteroidales > Paludibacteraceae > Paludibacter. The sequence goes on along the minus strand of CAYPYZ010000091.1, from coordinate 4,618 downwards.
GGCGAATGGACTGCTCCTCAGAAAATTACCTTTTTCAAAGACAGTACGATAACGGTGGCACATCCAGCTATTGCGCCTGATGGTCAGACTATTTACTTCGTTTCCGATGCTCCCAATGGAGAAGGTGGCAAGGACATTTGGAAAGGTACTTTGGTAGAAACCGAATGTAAATATATTGAGAATTTAGGGAAGGATATTAATACGCCCGGTGATGAAATGTTCCCATATATACGTTCGGATGGAACTTTATATTTTGCTTCTGACGGACATCCCGGTATAGGGGGATTGGATATTTTTAAAGCTGAACCTACAGAGGAAGGTTGGGAAGTCAGCAATATGGGAACACCCATTAATTCTAATTTTGATGACTTTGGAATTGCTTTCGAAGGACAAAAAGAGAAGGGCTATTTTTCTTCCAATAGGGGGCAAATTCGTGGGTTTGATGCTATCTATACTTTTGAATTGCCTGAATTGCAGATTCTTGTTGAAGGGAAAGTGTTGGATGATAAGATGAGCCCTATTCCGGATGCCAATGTGCGTTTAGTAAGTAATACTGGGGAAAATATTAGGGTAGTTACCAAAAAGGATGGTACGTATCGTATCAAAATTGATAAGGATATGGATTGCGTAATGCTCGGTACAGCAAGGGGTTTTCTTAATAAAAAGGCTGAAATATCTACTATGGGACTCAATGAAAGCAAGACCTTTATTGTTGATTTGGTGCTGCCTGCTGTGTTCAGACCGGTACAATTGACAAAAATTTTCTTTGAATTTGATAAGTGGAATTTAACGCCTAATTCGGAAGAAGGCCTTCAAGAGCTGTTTCAAGTCTTGAAAGACAACCCTAATGTGGTTATCGAAATTAGTGCGCATACAGACTATTTTGGTAATGATGATTACAATATTTCGCTTTCAAAAAGACGTGCCGGCTCTGTTGTAGATTATCTGATTAAGTCCGGAATCAACAAAGAAAGGTTGGTGGCTGTGGGATATGGTAAAAATAATCCCTATGTAGTAGATGAACAATTGCATGCAAAACATCAATTTTTACCTATTGACTCGGTGCTGACTGAAGAATTTATTTTATCTTTGGAGCCTCAGCAACAAGCAATTGCTAATCAAATTAATAGAAGAACTGAGTTTAAAGTGCTGAGAATGAGTTTGAGGTAGTTGAAAACCCTAAATAAAAGCAAGATGAAAATTAATCCTTTTTTATTGCTTTATCAATATCTGATTGTTGCGCCTATTGTATTGGTGCTGACCATACTTACGGCCTTGCTTACCATAGTTTTTTCTCCTATGTTTCCTAATAGCCGGTTTGCAAACTATCCTGCTAAGCTGTGGAGTCAACTCATCTGTCATCTCTTGTTTATACGTGTAAAAGTCACAGGCTTAGAAAATTGCAACCCTCAAAAATCCTATGTTTTTGTCTCTAATCACCAATCAATTTTTGATATTTTTGTACTATATGGTTGGTTGCCCAATCTTTTCAAATGGATCATGAAAATGGAATTGAAAAAGATACCTTTGGTTGGACAAGCTTGTGAGTCGGCCGGACATATTTTCATTGATAGAGCTAATCCCATGGCAGCTCAAAAAAGTTTAGAAAAAGCAGAAAGTAAATTGGTAAAAGGTGTTTCTGTGGTGGTTTTTCCGGAAGGAACCCGAACCAAAACAGGACAAATGAATAAGTTTAAAAGAGGTGCTTTTCGTATTGCTGCTGATTTATCTTTACCTATTTTACCTGTTTCAATCAAAGGAAGTTTTGAGCGCATTCCCAAAAAAGCTTATTATATACAGCCCGGAACCATAGAGGTTGTATTGCATAAACCTATAGATATACAGACTTTCGAACAAGAAAAGACCGCTGAATTAATCCAACATACTTGGGAAATAATTCGCCAAGGGATAGGGGAGATAAATGACTGAAAACCTGAAATCAAATCGACTTATTTTCAATTTATAGTTAAATATAGTTAATGCTATTATTATTGCGTTTTAGTTAAATCACTGATTATTAGCTCTTAATATATTTTTTACGTATACTACTTTATTTTATATAGTACTATGTATTGCAAGGTACTATATAAGTATATACATTTGCAGCATATTTGATTTAAATGATATGATCAAGCTACACAATCTTCACAAGACTTATTACACCGAAGCTACTTCTTTGCATGTGCTGAAAGGTATTGATTTACATATTGAGCAAGGCGAATATGTGTCCATCATGGGCGTGTCGGGCTCCGGAAAATCTACTTTATTGAATATTCTCGGAATATTAGATAGTTATGATGAGGGAGATTATTACCTTAATGGTAAACTAATCAAGAACTTATCTGAACGCCAAGCTGCGAAATACCGCAATGAAATGATAGGTTTTGTTTTCCAATCTTTCAATCTTATCAATTTTAAGAACGCTTTGGAAAATGTGTCTTTGCCCTTATATTACCAAAAAATGAGTCGTAAAAAGCGCAATCTTTTGGCTATGGAATATTTAGATAGAATGGGGCTCAAAGATTGGGCTTATCATATGCCTAATGAATTATCGGGTGGACAAAAACAGCGTGTAGCCATTGCTCGTGCATTGATTGCCAAGCCCAAAATATTGTTGGCTGATGAGCCTACCGGCCAATTAGACAGTAAAACAACCGAAGAAGTTATTGCATTATTGACCGAATTGAATCAAACCGGACTCACTACTATTTTGGTAACGCACGAACAATCCGTTGCGGAAGCTACTAAAAGAATTATCCATATAAAAGATGGTATTATAGCATGAATATTTTACAGGAAATATGGGCAGGATTAAGCCGTAATAAATTGCGCACTTTGCTGACAGGCTTATCAGTCTCGTGGGGAATATTCATTTTGATTATTTTGTTGGGGGCAAGCAATGGGCTGAAAAACGGTGTGACTTCCAACTTTAGAGGTAGAGCAACTAATACGGTGCAATTGTGGACATGGGTTACATCCAAACCTTACAAAGGATACCAATCTGGTAGGGGCTTGAGTTTTACAGAAAAGGAATTACACAATTTAGAGGAGCATTTGGAGGAAGTGAATGATCCTACGCCTATCATCAATAAAACATCCAATATCACTTTTCAAAGTGAATACGGAAGTTATAATATAAGGGGAATTTTACCATCTTATAAACAAATTTACCAATTGAAATTTGATGCCAATGGTGGTCGTTTTATCAATGAAATGGACGTGCGAGAGAAGAGGAAAGTGATGGTGCTTGACCAAAAAATTGCAGATATTTTATTTAAAAATGAAAATCCATTAGGCAAATATGTCAATGTAAACCAGATTATGTTTCAGGTAGTTGGCATCAATTCTAAAAAAGCTGAATGGGGTGATGGCAATGCTTATATCCCATATTCCACCGCACAATTGATTTACAATCCCGATAAGAAATTTCACAGTATGGCTATGGTTGTTGAAGATTTGAATACGGAAGAAGCCAATGACGAGTTTAATGATCGCTTGCGGAAAAACTTATCACAAACCATGTTATTCGACCCGGAAGATACACAAAGTCTGTGGGTGAGTAATGCGCAACGCGATTATTTACAAGCCATGAGTATATTCAATGCCATCAGTCTGTTTGTGATGATAGTGGGCATTCTGACTTTGATTGCCGGTGTGGTTGGTGTTAGTAATATTATGTTGGTTACCGTCAAAGAAAGAACACGCGAAATAGGCATTCGTAAAGCTATAGGTGCACCGCCTCTCCAAATATTATGGACTATAGTTTTAGAATCCATACTGATTATGGCGATATTTGGATATATAGGAATGATGGCAGGTATAGCTGTGACTGAGGTGGTTAATATGGTAATGGAGCAGGCAGCTGCTGGTAATCCGGATGGCATGACGATTTTTAAAAATCCTACTGTCAATCTCTATTATGTGTATTTTTCAACCTCCATTATGATAATTGCAGGCATTATTGCAGGCTATATTCCCGCACGTAAAGCTGTTAGCATTAAGCCAATAGAGGCCATGCGCAATGAGAATTAAATATTTACAATACATTTAAATTCATCTTACAAATCATGCCCATAATAGATATAGATAAGTTTCACGAAGTTTGGAATACCATTACTAACAATAAATCGCGTAGTGTGTTCACGGCTTTTGGTGTGTTTTGGGGTATGTTTATGTTGGTGGTTTTAGTGGGTGCTGGAACTGCTTTAGAACGTGGTATATCCTCTCAGATAGAGAGTTTCTCTACCAATTCTTATTTTATTTGGGCACAAAAAACCTCGCTACCTTATAAGGGTTTCCGAAAGGGGCGCAATTGGGAAATGAATAATGAAGATGTAAAATTAATACAATCTAATATTGCGGAAGCACAATATGTAGTACCACTTATTTTTAGAGGGAGTGGGAGTAATAATGTGTTTAGAAACGATAAATCTGGTTCGTATCAAATTAAAGGGATGACACCTGAGTATGCCTTGATTGACAGACCCAGACAGATTCTTGGAAGATTTATCAATGAGGTAGATATGCTTGAAAACAGGAAGGTTTGTGTGTTAGGCGAACGTGTGTATGAGGTTTTATTTCCACATGGTGAAGATCCTATTGGCAAAAATATTCAGGT
>CAYPYZ010000090.1:0-7958 GCA_964414805.1 uncultured Paludibacter sp. | reverse complement strand
TTGCCAAAGCATGCCGGCATTGAAATTATTGCTTTGCTCGGGCAGTAAATTTAAGTTAGACAACACAAAGGTATTATCTCCGAAAATCTCCATAGGATCAGGCAATCTATAGGTGTTTTCAAATGAACTTCGCAAAAGCAATTGTGCAGTTAAATTGTATTTTGCCGAAAAAGAAGCACTAAAACCATGATTGTTTATCCCCAATTCACGGCCTGTTCTGTTGCCGGATAAGTGGTTATAAGCCTTGCCATGCGTTTGATACATCAAGGCTTTTCCCTGCAGCACAGTAGTCAATTGCTTCTGTAACCAGTTGGCGGTATAGCCCAAACCCACAATTGTTCGATTATATCGCTGCTCATTTTTCTCGGCAGGATTATATTCATCATCCCTGATATTCAAGGTGTAATTATTTACGACATTGGCGGTTAAAGCATGATTACTATTGAAAGTATAAGCCCACATACCTCTGTAGGTCAGGTGATGAAAATCCGATGCAAGGCCTTTTTCCTTGGGTGCCGACAAATATACATTGCCTATTTCTGAAGCTGAAATTGTGGGATGATTGTCCCCTTTCCAATCATAATAGGTGTTCTTCAGCGTGTCCACGAATAAGTTGTTGATTTGGCTGTAAACTACAAATTGCGTGGTGTTTAAATGCTGTTCTAAGAAAGCTTTTCGATAGGTCAGTGCCGGAATAGCGGGTGCACGTTCCGTTCTATATACTTCCCCAAATGCCCTGTCGCGACTTGTAAAATCATGTTGGATAGCTTGATGTAAACCAAAACTTGTAAGCCTTAATTGTAATAAATCTGCCCATTGAAGATGGTCTATATTGACATAAGCTTCCACAAAAAACTGCCGAAATCCATTATGAAAAAGCCTTGCGTTGATATAAGAATTTCTGCCGGTAGCAGCTTCATAATAAGGTAAATTCCCCACCATATAATCATTATCCGCATAGTTTCCGAAAGCTGAAACCCCTATGGAGAGATAATCATTAAAGCGTTTAAACCCATTGATAGTAAGGATATTAGTATTGAAAGATCCCTTTTCAAAAGATAGTTGTGCTTGTGAAGTATTTAACCGGCTACTGATTAAATTGATGGCACCTCCCAAAGCATCAATTCCTATTTCAGTAGGCAGATTACCTTTATAGACCTCTATTCTATCAATTGAATTTACGGGTATGGCGGTAAGACTGAAGCCCGAACCTAAGTAATCCAAAGGGATACCGTCACGCATCAGTTTAATAGATCTTCCACTAAAACCGTTTAAAATGATTTCATTGGCAGCGCCCACTGCACCGGTATTGCGCAAGCGTATGCCGGTACCGGCATTGAGTAAGCTTTGTATGTCAGTGGCTTTGGTTTGAGACTGACTAATATCCAATACTTCTGCTTTGATTGGACTTAGACGTACCTGATCGATTTTGCGATAAGCGCTAACGTTCACGGTCTCTAACTCTACTTCCTCAGCAGATGGCAGATAAAATTCCACCGTATCCTTGGCGGCATAAGCATTTGCATATGCATGTAAAGGTATGGATAAAAAAACTGCTCCTAATAAGGCAAGTAGCAAGCGCATGTTGGTCGGAATTATTCTACAATTGCTTGTTCAGGTAACAGAAAAGCAGCACCGTTTAATTTCAATTGAGGATGTGAGTTTCTATCTCTGTTGTTAGTTTTCACTAAAGTAAGATTTGCATCTACATTGATTTTTGGACGTCTGAGTGGACTTGGAGATTCGTCTAATCTATCCTGATCGACACTTTCGAAAGTTGTGCGGCAAGTCATTACTTCCTGACCATTCACCTTTTCAATTTTTAATGAAGTTGTTTCTGCCCAAGAAAAATTATAAGGTGGCATTTGACTGTTCAATTGCAATAATGCAAAGGCAGTCTTGTCCTCATTAAGGTTCCACACCCAAAATATACCATCCATTTCTGTCTTGGAAATATGCGTAACTACCGTGCAGATTTTACCGGAATTCCCGGTTTTTTCATCTACATAATCCTCATCTGTTAAATCAATACCGGAAACAAAACCTTGCATAAAAGGAGCCCATCCAAAAAGCTCGGTTTCATTTTTATAAGTTTCGTTCTCCCACGCACGTACGTTGGAAGTGAAATTAATCTCTTTCAATTCCCAATAACCAATTAAGGAAGTTGACATGTCTGTTGTGACATCATTATCTTTGTCGCAACTAATCAATAAAAAATTAAATAAAATAATTGAGATGTAAATTAAACGTTTCATAATCAGAGTAATAAAATAATTGTGTATAATAAAAAATTAATCGAATAATCGTTTTTATAAGTAGAAAAAACTATAAAGCGTTGCGAAGTTATTCAAAATAATTGTACGTCACAATCTCATTAGAGAATTATTTCAATAATTAACTTCTAAGCATCCCCTAATTAAGGTTGCAAATTAAGATTTCATCATGGAAAACTACCGCTTAATTTTAATTTTCTTACATTTGCAAATCGATTGTATGACATGCTAAGATAGCCATTACAATAAGGTTTAGACTTTAAAAATTTTAATTCAAAGACAATGAGCAAAATTCAGATAGGAGATAAAGTGCGTTTTTTAAATGCTGTGGGTGGTGGAAAAGTTACACGTATAGATGCTAAGAATAATTTGGTTTATGTGGAAGATGAAGATGGTTTTGACATCCCTATTTTGGCCAATGAATGTGTGGTAATCCCTGATGTAAATGAAAAAACCAATTTTCCAAAAAAGGATTTTTCCTCCCAAGCAAGCACTCATTTCGTGGAATCTGCACCTATGCAAAAGGTAAAAAAGGAAGAAAATTTACCTTTTGCGCAGTCTGTGGAAATTTATGAAACAGAAGAAGGGGATGATTTACAAGCCTTTTTAGCTTTTATTCCTACAGACATTAAAAAACTATCTGAAAGTAAATTTACTTGCTTATTAATCAATGACAGTAATTACTTCCTCTTTTACAATTTGATTATTGGTCAGGATGAAGCAAGAATATCCCACGCCAATGGACTGATAGAACCTAATATGCAGGAAGTTTTATCGGAAATATCCACAGCCCAATTGAATGATTGGGAGCATGTTCAAATACAAATTATACCTTTTAAGCAAGCTAAGGTATATACGCCGCAAACCGCTATAGATAAGGAATTGCATATATCAGCTTTGAAGTTTTTTAAGTTGCACAGCTTTACCGCCAACGATTATTTGGATGAGCAGGCTATGCTGTTTGAATTGTCACAAGCAGATTATACGGATTTGTTAGATATCTCGACCGATGCCATCAAACAGGCTATGCAGGAGAAAAAACAGCCTGTAAAACAAGCTGTTCGTAAAAGAATTAAGCCTAATAGCAAACAGGCTATTATTGAAGTAGATTTACATATACACCAATTGATAGATACCACTGCCGGGCTGTCCAATGCAGATATGTTGAATTTGCAATTGGATAAATTTCATGCAATATTAGCAGAAAACAAGCAGAAAAAAGGTCAGAAAATAGTCTTTATACACGGCAAAGGCGAAGGTGTTTTACGCAATGAAATCACGAAATTGTTGAAAACACGCTATAAAAACTATTATTTCCAAGATGCCTCTTTTAGGGAATATGGCTTTGGAGCTACTATGGTAACCATCAAATAAAATTTGGCTTTTGCAACAACGCCTTTACATAAATGCTTTTAAATAGACGCTTTTAAAATCAACACCTTTTAATAAACGCTTAAGCCAGAGCTACCCGTACTGTTATCTCATCACCCAATTGGTATTTTCTATGGTATTTACTACCTACTAAGCAATAGTTCTTTTCATCGAAAGTATAGTAGTCATCGTCCAAATCCCGCATAGGAACTAAGCCTTCCGCTTTGTTTTCAAGGAGTTCCACATAGATTCCCCATTCGGTAACACCGGAAATAACACCATCGAAAACCTCTCCAAGGAACTGCGACATAAACTCCACTTGCTTATACTTGATGGAAGCCCTTTCGGCATTGGCAGCGAGATGCTCCATTGCGGAAGCATGTTCACATAAATCCTCATAGGTCTTTTCATTCACACTTTTTCCTCCGGCGATGTAACGCTCTAATAATCTGTGTACCAACATATCCGGATAGCGTCTGATAGGCGATGTGAAATGCGTATAATACTCGAAAGCCAAACCGTAATGTCCGATATTTTGTGTTGTGTAAACCGCCTTAGCCATGGAACGAACTGCCAAAGTTTCTACTAAATTTTGCTCTTTAGTACCATGTACTTTATCCAATAATTGGTTGATGGAACTTGCCACTGAAGTCTGTTTGCCGGAAGTGCGTAAACTATACCCAAACTTACGAATAAATTGAGAAAAATTCTTCAGTTTTTCAGGGTCAGGCAAGTCATGAATACGATACACAAAAGTCTTGGTCTTTTTATTATGCGTAGGTTTGCCTATATAAGTCGCCACCGTTTTATTGGCCAACAACATAAACTCCTCTATGAGATTATTAGCATCTTTAGGTTCACGGAAATACACAGATAAAGGTTTGCCTTTTTCGTCTATTTCAAATTTCACCTCCGCCCTTTCGAAAGCAATAGCACCATGCTCAAAGCGCTTCTTTCTCAAGGCAATAGCCAAGCGATTTAATTGTGTTAGTTCATCCTTGAAATCTCCGGTATTGGTTTCTAAAATATCCTGCGCTTCTTCATAACTGAATTGTCTATCATTGCGAATAACGGTTTTGGCAATTTTAAACTTTTGCACTACTGCATTCTCATTCATATGAAAAACAACCGAATAACAAAGTTTATCCTCTGCCGTATTCAAAGAGCAAATGCCATTGGAGAGATGTTTTGGCAACATAGGTACGGTTCTATCGACCAAGTACACAGAAGTTCCACGTTTTTCAGCCTCCTTGTCAATGATACTTTTTGGATCCACATAATGCGTAACATCCGCTATATGCACACCCACTTCCCATAAATTAGTATCGATTTTCCGTATGGATAAAGCATCGTCCAAGTCTTTGGCATCCTTTGGGTCAATAGAAAAAGTAGGCACTTCCCGCATATCCGTCCTTTTCGCAATCTCTTCATCAGTGATGGCTGCACTGATTTTCTTGGCCGCCTCTTCTACTTTTTGTGGGTATTTATAAGGCAGACCAAACTCCGCTAAAATAGCGTGCATTTCCGCATTATTATCGCCTTTATTGCCGAGGATATCGATGACTTCCCCAACCGGACTTTTCAAATTAGGTTCAAATTCTTGGAGTTTGACCAAAACAATTTGGCCATTTTTAGCCCCTTTTAGTTTATCTTTCGGAATAAAAATATCGGAAGTATGTACATGATTATCGCAGACTAAAAAAGCATAATTATCAGATAATTCTAAAATTCCTACAAAGCTATCTTTAGCCCTTTTGATAATTTCTACTACCTCACCTTCAGGTGCTTGCCCTTTTTTACGAGCATAAAGCAGCACTTTTACATGGTCATTAAGCTGTGCATGATTAGTTTTCCTTTCAGGAATAAAAATCATTTCACCCTCATCATCCGGAATTAGAAAAGTCTTGATTTTTTGTCTGTCAATTTTTCCTGTAATATACCTACTCCGAGCGGTAGTATGGTTCTTTTGCTTTTTCTTCTTTGCCATAAATCTGCTATGAATTTGATTGTTGACAAATGTACGATAAATTTTAAACAAAATGGTTTAAATCTAATGTTATCAATGAATCTCAAGAATAATTAAGACTGACTATATTTAATATTATCCCGTATGGGACATTGTTTTGTGCGGGTGTATGATGAGCTACTCTTTCAGGACGGAATCAACCACGTCAAAGGTATTTTTTACAGCGAGATATTTTCAGGAGATCCTTCGCTATCGCTCAGGATGACGGTCATCAAGAGGGATGTTAGCACCCGTCGCTTCAAGTCATAGAAAATCTTTAATACTGTTTAGCGACGGGTTCATGAATACCAACAAGGCTCGTCATTCCGAACAAACGAAGTGCAGTGAGGAATCTCCTATACAATTGTTGATACGTATGAAATTTTAATTATTCATCGTTCTCTGCGTTAGTCTTCAATCTTTTCAACTATTTCAAGCGGAGTTTGTCCATAAACCTTATACAAACCCTATTTAAATGCTATGTATTTTAAAACCAACACATTTCGTTTTAATCAAAGCCCCATGCCAATTGTTAAAAATGCGCATTTGGTTTTCGTGATTAAAGAATCAATTTTATTTGGAATTATGGAATAGAAACATTATTTTTGTACTCCATAATTATTTAAAAGCTATGAAATTCGTTAATAGAGATCATGAACAGCAGCGTTTGCAGACTACTTTGAATGCGGAATCGCCATCTTTTATCGTAGTGTATGGCAGGCGCAGATTAGGCAAATCGACCTTGATTAAAAAGGTTTTAAGCACTAAGGATGTATATTATATGGCCGATCAAACTGAAAGTGCACACCAAATTGCATTGTTTGCTAAAGAAGTTGGATTGCGCTTCAAGGATTTTGATAAAGTGGTTTATCCTGATTGGGAAACACTTTTAGATGCCTTAAATTATAGAACAAACGAGCGATTTACGATTTGCTTGGATGAATTCCCTTATTTAGTCAAGGCTTCACCTGAGTTACCATCTATTCTTCAAAAATTGATTGATGCGAAGCGTCTGAAATATAACATCATTATTTGTGGATCTTCGCAACAATTGATGCATGGATTGGTGCTTGACAGTGCTTCAGCTCTCTATGGCCGTGCCAATCAAATTATGAAATTGCAACCCATAGAGCTGCAATATTTACAAGAAGTATTGGATAGTTCAGCTCAAGAAACCATTGAAGAATATTCCATTTGGGGAGGAGTACCGCGCTATTGGGAAATTAGATTAGAAGATAAAACCTTAGAGGATGCTTTGATGAATAACTTTATCCATCCACAAGGTTTACTTTATGAAGAACCTTATCGTTTGTTTTTGGATGATATGCGCGATATCGTGCAAGCTTCAACTATTTTATCTTTGATTGGTAATGGTGCAAATCGCATATCTGAAATCGCAGCAAGGGCAAATAAGCCTGCTACAAGTCTTTCAGGACCCTTGGATAAGTTAATTAATTTGGGATACATAACAAGAGAAATTCCTTTTGGCGATCATCCGCGAAATAGCAAGAAAGGTGTATATAAAATTACTGATCCATTGATGAGTTTTTATTTTAGGTTTATCGTTCCTAATCGTTCATTGATAGCATTGGGGCGTAATACTGTAGTTATGAAGACCATACAAGCTGATTTTAATCGCTATGTTTCGGAGCAATGGGAAAGCCTGTGTAGAAAGGCGGTAAGTGGACAATATGTACTCGGAAAACAATATGGAGTAGCTTCTCGTTGGTGGGGAAGCGTTGCACCCGGAGAACAGTTTGAAATAGATTTGATAGCTCAATCTTTAGATGGTAAGCATTTGTTAGTAGGCGAGTGTAAATGGACAGACAACGAGCCGGTTGAAACTTTGTTAAGAAGGCTTCAAGAGAAAGCAAAGAAACTCCCATTTGTAAAAAACAGGGAAGTAGTTCCGGTGCTATTCCTAAAAAGCAATCAAAAATCCGGAGATAATATCTTCTTTCCTGAACAGGTGATTACAATGTGTTCTCAATGAGTTTATTTCATTGTTCGAGACTTTGTTAAACTTTCCATTGCCCAATTAAACAATTTTCACTAATATTGCATTTCAATTTTCAAAACGATATTTGATGCCATGAAAAGAGCGCTCGTACTACTTTTTACCATCTTATTTTTCAACTTATTATATGCCGATATAGCGGTAAAATCATTTCAGCGTTTAGACAGGGATATGACTGCCCGCATAGATGCTCCAAAACGTGATCAAAATGGAGATGTTTGTGCCATTATCAAGGTCGTAACACCAGAAACGGGCTTTGCATGGGAATCTGATGGTTTGGGTATAATTGCAG
>CAYPYZ010000089.1:0-7973 GCA_964414805.1 uncultured Paludibacter sp. | reverse complement strand
AGAAATGACCCCATACTTCCATGCGTTCCCATTCTCTTTCTGCAGCTTGCAATTGTTGTTGTAAACTGTCTAAATCAGCCTGCAAAGTTTCAGCTTCATTAAGCAAAGCAGCCCCATTGTAAGCAGTCCGAGCAGCTTGCAGTTTTTCACCCTTAGCCCTATTCCTTAAATCTTTTATCAGTTTATTAAGTTGTGCTTTATATTGCATTTTTTGCAATAAATTTTCATCTTCAGGAGTGCCATCGGTTCTTTCCACTATATGCAGCACACCTATCTCTCTGATATTTTTCAGGAAATCAATATAGGCTTTATGGTAAACCAAAAAAGAGTATTTCTGCATCTTTACTATCATAGCGCTTCCTCCTCTTTTAGTTTTTGTTGTCTTGATTTCACAATTTTCTGCGAAGACTTGGATAAATTTTCCTCATCTTCCATAAATCGCTTGATTTTCAAAATGGCATCTTCATATCCCGGAATTTGTACCTTTTCGAACAAATTTACCTTTTGCGTGGTTTTTTTGCGGGCATGTTCTAACAATTGTACCTTTTGCACCGCAAAAACTTGCTCTATACCTATTTGCGCCAATTCCTTTAACTGGGAGATACCATCAGCATACCATGCCGGAGCATTGAACATGCTATAAGGTTTTATGGTATAAACCACCTCGTCCAAAACGGGTATGCGTACCGCTGCAATTTTCTTAATACTCATACGTACATCTTCAACACTGATTAAAGATGTATCAAACTCGCCCCATAAGGCAAGCATTTTATCATATGCTAATATGCGGCTTTCCAATTCTTGCTCTAAATTTTTGATGGCATCTTTAGCTTTTTTCACCTCCATACGCAAGGCACTTTCCTTGTTTTTAATAGTAGGCAAAGCACGTACACGCATCTTGAGATTTTTCTCCAATGCTTGCAAAGATGTTTTATTGTATTGAAATTGAATAGCCATATTAAATTACTTCCAGAATTTATCTACCAAATCTTGTCGGATATTCACTTCCGTAGTAGTGAAATGCTTACCGAATAAATTCCAAGCCACATCCAACATTTGATCAGTATTGATATTGACGTCGATAGCCATCAATTGATCGGCATAATCTTTCGCGAAAGACAAAGCCCTTTCATCATAATCGGTCAAGTCAAAACCATTCTCCAATTTAGTCTTGGCATTGGCAGCATCCGCATACAATCTCACCGCAGCATTCATCACTTGCGGATGGTCTTCGCGGGTTTTCTTACCTATCACCAATTGCTTCAAGCGCGATAAAGAGCGGAAAGGATCGACTATCACCTTACCTATATCCGAATCCCTCCTGAGGAACAACTGACCTTCTGTAATATAGCCTGTATTATCAGGAATAGAGTGCGTAATATCTCCTCCCGAAAGGGTAGTTACCGCAATAATAGTAATAGAACCACCTTCAGGAAACTGCACCGCTTTTTCATAAATTTTCGCTAAATCCGAATACAGAGAACCCGGCATGGAATCCTTGGAAGGAATTTGGTCCATCCTATTGGACACAATGGCCAAAGCATCGGCATAAGAAGTCATGTCGGTCAACAAAACCAACACCCTTTCATTCTTGTCTATAGCAAAATACTCTGCTGCCGTCAATGCCATATCCGGAATCAATAGCCGCTCAACAGGCGGGTTTTCAGTAGTATTTACAAAACTCACAATGCGGTTTAATGCACCTGCATTGCTGAAAGTATTCTTGAAATAGAGATAATCATCATTGGTCAGACCCATACCGCCCAAGATGATTTTATCTGTTTGCGCACGCAATGCCACAGTCGCCATCACCTGATTAAAAGGTTGGTCGGGGTCAGCAAAAAACGGAATCTTTTGTCCGGAAACCAAGGTATTGTTTAAGTCAATACCCGCAATACCGGTAGCAATCAATTCTGATGGCTGTTTGCGACGCACGGGATTCACAGACGGACCACCGATTTCGCGCTCTTCTCCTTCCACTATGGGACCACCATCTATGGGGTCGCCAAAGGAATTGAAGAAGCGTCCTGCCAACTGATCGCTTACTTTCAGCGTAGGTGATTTCTTTAAAAACACCACTTCAGCATTGGTGGGAATACCTTCCGTACCACTAAAGACCTGCAATGTAACTTCATCACCTTGAATTTTAACTACTTGTGCCAACTTACCATCCACAGTAGCCAATTCCTCATTGCCCACGCCGGTAGCACGTAAAGAACAAGTAGCCTTAGTAATCTGTGTAATTTTGGTGTATATTTTCTGAAAAGCTTTGGTTTCCATAATTTATATGCTATTAATGATATTTTCAATACCGCTGATTGCTTTTATTTAGTTCTTTCTGCCAAAATAGTTTTTAATTCTTTTTCGTATTGCACGAAAGCCTCAGACTTAAACTCACTGTAGTTCATTTGTTTACAAACATTGATTACCCTTTTGAAATAATCCATGATTTCCATAAAACCGGTAAATTCAAAATCCGTATTACAAATATCCATCACCATTTGCAACATATAATGCTGTCTTTCCAACGAACTTACCGCATCCACTTTATCAAAAGCATCTTGTTGTAAAATGATAAAATCTATGACTTCCGACTTCCAAAAAGTAATATGATAATCCACTGGAACGCCATCATCTCCTAAGATATTGATTTGCTCATGCACTTCCTTACCCCTTTGCAGGATGGTCTTCATATCATTTACCAAGCGCGTCCAGTCAAGAGAAACTAACTCAGCAATATACTCCTCAAACTCAGGATATTCAATGTATTTTGAATAACTTTCTATGGGATTAACAGCAGGATAGCGTTTATGGTCGGCGCGCGATTGCTCCAAAGCATAAAAACAGCGAGCAGCTTTTTTCGTACTTTCAGTTACCGGTTCTTTCAAGTTACCACCTGCCGGCGATACCGTACCAATAAAGGTAATGGAACCTGTTTCGCCATTTTTCAAATACACATAGCCTGCACGTGAATAGAAATTAGCAATAATTGCCGATAAGTCCATGGGGAAAGCATCCTGTCCGGGCAACTCCTCCATGCGGTTCGACATTTCACGCAAGGCCTGCGCCCAACGGGAAGTGGAGTCTGCCATCATCAACACCCTCAAACCCATGGCACGATAATATTCAGAAATCGTCATGGCAGTATATACCGAAGCTTCACGCGATGCCACCGGCATATTGGAAGTGTTTGCAATGATAATGGTACGCTCCATTAATTTCCTACCCGTATGCGGGTCGTCCAATTCAGGGAACTCCACAAAAATCTCAACCACTTCATTAGCCCTCTCGCCACAAGCCGCAATAATCACGATATCCGCTTCCGCCTGTTTAGAAATAGCATGCTGCAACACGGTTTTTCCTGTTCCGAAAGGACCGGGAATAAAGCCGGTACCACCTTCCACGATGGGGTTAGCAGTATCGATAGTACGCACGCCGGTCTCTAATAATTTAAAAGGACGGGGCTTTTCCGTATGTACCACAATGGCCTTTTTCACCGGCCATTTTTGTATCATGTTCAGTTCTATTTCTTTACCATCCGCATCCACCACCACAGCGATAGTGTCCATGATGGTATAATCACCTTCAGCAGCAATGCTTTTTACGGTATAAGTTCCCTCAAAAGCAAATGGCACCATGATTTTATGGGGTTGATGATTTTCATCCACTTGTCCTAACCACGAGCCTGCTTCCACCGTATCACCCACAGCAGCAATAGGAACGAAATGCCAGATAGCTTCTTTATCCAAAGGGAAATTATATTCACCCCTGTTGAGGAAAATACCGGTGAGTTTGTCTAAATCGTTTTGCAGACCGTCATAATTCCTTGAAAGCAAACCAGGTCCGAGCGTTACTTCAAGCATATGTCCGTTAAACTCCACAGCGTTGCCTACTTGCAGTCCGCGGGTACTTTCAAACACCTGCACGAAAGCATTTTTACCCTCTACTTTCAATACCTCAGCCATCAATTGAGTATCGCCTAATTGGATGTATGCAATCTCATTTTGCATCACCGGGCCATCCACTTCTACCGTGACTAAGTTGGATATGATACCTTTAACTATTCCTTTTGTTGACATTATGATGATCTTTTATTTATGCGTTTTACTTATGTGTTTGATTGAAATATCCTATACAATAAACTATGCGTCCAATTTAACTCCCTGTTTCATAGTCGCCAATAGTTCCCTAAATATTTGTGCTCCGGTTTCCGCCGAAAGCATTTTCCACCTTTGTAACATATGCACTTTCAGCACATGCGCCAATACCCTTTCTATAGAGAAATAATGGAAAAAAGTATGCTCTTCCAACCAATCCCATTTGATGGCATCCAAACGTTTTTCCCTTTCTAATAAGTCCGTTTCTTCAGCCAATTTGATAACTTCCTCCGTATATGGAAAAAGATTAGCTATACCAAAATCGCGGGCATGGGTAGTTTTAAGAATTTGGCAAATCTCTGTATCACCCACTATCAAAAGCTCTTGCGGAATTTCATGTTTTCTACAAAAAACAGCTGTGAGCAAATTATTCAAATGCAAATTAAATTCAAACCAAGCGTTTAAAAATTCATTGGAAGATTGCATGGCATATTTGTAATACAATCCCGATAGATAATCCTCAGCTGCCTTATTTTTCAAGAAATCCTCTTCCGTTTGAACAGCATTATAATAATCAATAAAATAGGGTAATAACCTACTATCCGTATCGGCTTCACCCTCTTTTAGCAATTGTAATAATTCCTCCCAATCCTTGTTTGTCAGCACTCCCCTTGCATCAATTGCAGCATCTTTATCAGCTAATACTGCCAAGAAATTTGCATTATCAAAGGCTGCATACAGCAATCTCAAAAGTTTCGCATCTTCACTACTAAGCTGTGGCTCTATCTCTAAAAGCAGTTCTTTAGGAGATAAAAATCCTTTGCTATCCTCCATCTGCAAATCGGGCAGGCCGGATATCAAGTAATAATAATTGGATGATTGTTGGAATATAGTTGGCATTAAAACAGCAATTCGATTAACTGAGGTCTTAGAAATTCTTTGAAATAAGCGATAAACTCTTCTTCTCCGAAATTGATTTTATATCCATCATCATGAGCGACAATGGAAAAATCTGTCTTGATATTATTTACTTCTTTAATGCTAACACCCTTATTTAATAAGTCTTTGGCATTCGCTTTAAAATAGTCTGTAAGCGTCTGAGCATCTTTAGTTTCTATGCTTACCGCTTGAGTTTTAGCTATTTCTTCCGCAATAACCAGCATGATTTTTTGCATCAAAGCTTTGTCTGTAGTAGCTGCTTTTACGGAAGAAGAAACCACTTCACCACAAACAAGATCGGTTATTTCAGTCTTGAGAGCATTCAAGGCTTGTTGAGCAAACAGTTTCAGTTCCACCTGCGTATTTTTCATCAATTCTGCTGCTTGTTCATCAGCTTGTTGCCGCGCATTTTCGGCATCAGCCTGTGCTTTAGCAAGTATATCAGCAGCTTGCTGTTCTGCTTGAGCAATGATTTTTGCAGCCTCTTCTTTACCCTTTTCTACCCCTTCTAAATAGATTTTGTCAGTTAATTCCTGCAGTTTCGTATTCATATGGACATTTTATTTAATGGAAAGCAATACTCCGGTTATTTTTTTATAGTCTGCAAAATTAAGTTTTTAATTCTTTAAAATCAAATAATTCAAATTGAAAAAGCATTCATTAAGCTTGATTTGTTTCATTTAAAATAAAATCACAAGTATGGCGATGGTATTTGGGGGTTAAAGTGTGGGGTGTTTTTAATAAAAAATGCTCGTATGTCTAATTGCACACGAGCATAATAACTATGAGGGAAGTTTGTGATTCAGCTGGGGTTCGAACCCAGGACCCCATCCTTAAAAGGGATGTGCTCTACCTGCTGAGCTACTGAATCTGCTTTTTTGAAAAGCGACTGCAAAGGTATATTATTTTTTTTATCTGACAAAACTTTTCGGGCCTTTTTTATTAAAATGCTTAAATACAGATAATATCTGTGGGGTTGAAACTAATGTTATCAATGATTTTCATGGTTATTATAGTAAGTCAAACCACGTTTAACATTGTCTCATATGGGATGTTGTTTTGTGAGATTGCAAAATAGTGAGTCGCTATTTCAGGGCGTAATTAATCTAATTAATAGTACCGCCACTATGGGCGGAGGCGTTGTTCCTTGTTATTTTGACCATAAGATAAATCATACGGTTAATTACATGGCGTCCTCCAGACGAGATTGAGGGTGTGTCTCGTATGGGAGACACGCCCACCATTGCAATTAACGGCATACATATGTAAGGATGTAGGACGTGCTTCTAATTGAGGATATGCTGCCCCTTCAGGGCGCAATCGTCATTATCGAGTGAACCAAAACAATTCCTTATCTTTGCAATCCACAAAAAAACCTTTTAAAAAATTATCTGTTAACCTCTTATGAAAAATGAAATAATACTATACCAATCTGAAGAATTATCCGAAAGAATTGAAGTGAAATTAGAAGATGAAACTGTCTGGCTAACACAGCAACAAATGGCTGATTTGTTTGGCACTAAGAGACCTGCTATCACGAAACATTTAGGAAATATATTTAGCACAGGAGAACTTGATGAAAAGGTGGTATGTTCCATTTTGGAACTAACCACTCAACATGGCGCTATCAAAGGAAAGACACAAACGCAAAAAGTCAAATACTATAATTTAGATGCAGTTCTGTCTGTGGGCTATAGAGTAAATTCCAAACATGCAACTCAATTCCGTATTTGGGCTACTCGCATTTTAAAGGAATACTTGATAAAAGGTTATGCTATTAACAACCGGATACACTTGTTAGAAAACAAAATAGTTGAAATTGACAACAGAGCAAATCAAATTGATCTGCAAATACAATCTAAGAACCTTCCCACACAAGGTGTTATGTTCGATGGACAAATTTTCGATGCATATATATTAGCTTCCAAAATCATTCGTTCAGCCAAAGACAGTATCATCCTTATTGATAATTATATAGATGAAAACACATTGATTCATCTTAGCAAAAAAGGCAAAAATATAAAGGTGTTTTTTATTAACAAAATCCCTTAACAAACAATTGTTGTTAGATGTTCAAAAAGCCAACGAACAATATGGAAACTTTGAAATAAGACATTTCAATTTAAGTCATGATAGATTTTTAATTATCGATAAAACAGAGATTTATCATATAGGCGCATCCTTGAAAGACTTAGGAAAGAGATGGTTTGCATTTTCAAAATTGGAACAAAAATCGATTGCGTCTTTAATGGAAAAAATTGAACTGGTTTTAGGGTAATTGTTTTACTCAAAAAGGAATAGACGAATAAAAGATAATTCCTTATCTTTGCACACATAATTAAAACCTTAAAATTATCTATTTACAACTTATGAAAAATGAAATAATTTTGTATCAATCAAATGATTTCTCAGAAAGAATAGAGGTCAGGATTGAAAATGATACTGTTTGGCTTAATCGACAACAATTAGCTTTGCTATTCGCAAGAGATATTAAAACAATTGGAAAACATATTAATAATATTTTTTCCGAAGAGGAGCTTTCTAAAAATTCAACTGTCGCATTTTTTGCGACAGTTCAAATGGAAGGAAACAGACAGATACTCAGACAAATTGAATACTATAACCTTGATGTCATCATTTCTGTCGGTTACCGCGTAAAATCCAAGCAAGGAACTCAATTCAGGATTTGGGCTACAAACGTTCTACGAGATTACCTCCTAAAAGGATATGCGCTAAATCAAAGAATGAATAGAATTGAAGATAATTTTGATAAACTTTCGAACGAAATGCAAGAAATATCTTTGCAAATACAATCAAAAGATATCCCCACACAAGGTGTTCTTTTCGATGGACAAATTTTCGATGCTTATATATTAGCTTCCAAAATCATTCGTTCAGCCAAAGACAGTATCATCCTTATTGATAATTATATAGATG
>CAYPYZ010000088.1:0-7988 GCA_964414805.1 uncultured Paludibacter sp. | reverse complement strand
AGGTATAGGTGTAGCCGTCATGGTAATAGTATCCACATTGACTTTCAGCTGTTTGAGTTTTTCTTTCACAGAAACCCCAAAACGTTGTTCTTCATCTATGATAAGCAGTCCTAAATCCTTAAATGCTACGGTCTTACTAATTAATTTATGCGTTCCTATAATAATATCTATCTTTCCGGAAGATAAATCCTCTAAAATTGCTTTGGTTTCTTTGGTAGTTCGTGCCCTACTTAAATACGCAATATTAACAGGGAAATTTGCCAATCTTTCTATAAAGGTATTGTAATGTTGCAGTGCTAAAATAGTTGTAGGAACCAATACTGCCACCTGTTTACCATCGGTAGCAGCTTTAAAAGCAGCGCGCACAGCCACCTCAGTTTTACCAAACCCCACATCACCACAAACCAATCTATCCATGGGCATATTGGCTTCCATATCGCGTTTTACATCCTCTGTAGCCTTGACTTGATCGGGAGTATCTTCATAGATAAAAGAAGCCTCCAATTCATGTTGCAAATAACTATCGGGCGAATACTGAAAAGCCTCCTCGGTTTTACGTTTTGCGTACAATTTTATCAATTCACGCGCTATATCTTTTACTTTAGATTTGGTACGCTCTTTCAATCTTTCCCAAGCACCTGTACCTAACTTATTGATTCTCGGAGCTTCACCCTCTTTGCCTTTATATTTTGAAATGCGATGCAGTGCATGTATGCTCACAAAAATCATATCATCATTATGATAGAATAATTTGACCATTTCCTGCATTTTACCATTTACATTGGTCTTCACCAAGCCCCCAAAAGTACCGATACCATGGTCGACATGCACAATATAATCACCTATTTGGAATTGGTTTAATTCCTTTAAAGTCATCACAACCTTACCCAAACGTGTCTTATCCGTACGTAATCTATATTTATGAAAACGTTCAAAAATTTGATGGTCGGTATAAGCATACAGTTTTAAATCATGATCGATAAATCCTTGATGCAAAGTATATTGTACGGCCTTAAAATCTATTTCATCTCCCCTATCCTTAAAGATAGCCGCTATGCGATCTGTTTGTTTTACACTATCGCTCATGATAAACAGACGATAGTTTGCTGTCAATCCTTGTTTAAGATTATCCGCTATTAAATCAAAGTTTTTATGAAAAATAGCTTGTGGAGCCATGCGAAAATCTACCCTATTTTCAGTCTTAAAATAAGAGCGCTCCGCAATTTCCACAAGTTGATATGGCTTAATAAGTTTAATAAATTCATTACCGGAAATCCCATCTACTTTGACAGTATTGGTATCTGAAGGTATAGCTTTCGCAATAGCATCCTCATAAAGTTGGTCTATGGTAGCATGTATAAAGCTTAGCTCTGAAGATACAAGCAAGGCAGATGGAGGAATAAAATCAAAGAAAGGAACGCGTTGAATAGAATTATCTTCATTCAAATTGGGAACGATTTCAACCTGTTCTAATTGTTCTTTGGAAAGCTGTGTTTCTATATCAAAAACCCGGATGGATTCAATATTATCATCAAAAAAATCAAGACGGTAAGGCAGTTCAAAATTATAGGAAAACACATCCACTATCCCGCCTCTGATAGAAAATTGTCCAGGCTCATACACAAAATCGACCTTCTCAAAACCTAATTCAAGCAGCATGGTCATTAAAGAGGAAATATCCACCGATTCATCTTTGGTTAATTTAAGTAGTTGATTTTGTACGCCTTCAATAGCTGCAACCTTTTGAAATAGGGCTTCCGGATGTGTTACAATGACAAGCGGCTCCTGATGGTTGGCCAATTTATTCAGTATTTCCGTTCGTAAAATCTCATTAGAACCATCTATAGCTGAAAATCTCAGGGATTTCTTGTAAGAAGAAGGGAAATAGTACACTTGCTGGGTGCCCAAACAGTTTTTTATATCATTATAAACATAAGCGGCAGCATCTGAATCTGCTGTAATCACAATCATCAATCTATCGCTTAAATCTTGGAAAACAGAAGCTATCACGAGGGAAGATGCAGAGCCATGAAGTCCGGCTATCTGAAGATTATTTTGATCTTTAGATAGAAAACTTTTAACAGCATCAATCTTGGGATGCTGTTGATAGATATTTAAAAACTCACTTAAAATCAAAGTTTGATGGCAAATTTCTTAAGTCGAGCATCCAACATATGCGAAGGAATTATTTTTTTAACCGTATCAGCCACGGCATTAATCATCCCTTGACGCACATAATCATGTCTGATAACAATGGCTATTTCGCGTATAGCCTCCGGTTCAACCAATTCTCTTAAATGCTCTTTTTGTACATCAGTTAATAAATCCACATGTAGTTCAGGTATAACGGTATAGCCCCCATTTACATCTACAATTTTCACCAAAGTATCTATACTTCCTGCTTCATAAACAGTAGATTGATGAAGCTCATGATTGCAAAAATTAAAGACTTGTCCCCGCAAACAATGCCCCTCTTCCAACACCCATAGATTGTCTGTAGGCATGTCCTGACTTGAGATTACATCATTTTCATATACAGGTTCAGATGGAGATACATAAGCTACAAATTTTTCATAATAAAGCGGAACTTCCAAAATATCTAAATTATTCAAAGGCGTAGAAAGAATAGCCATATCTAAGTCGGCCGTATGTAATTTTTGAATAATATCATCCGTATGTAATTCAGATACTTTCAAATGAATATCAGGGAAATCCTGCTTTAATGTTGCCATAAATTTTGGCAATAAATAAGGTGCAACAGTAGGAATAATAGCCATATGTAAGTTTCCGACAAACTCATCTTTAAAGGATTTTACCTTCTCTTTCAGCTGATTAGCGTGAAAAAGAACTACTTGCGCCTGTTTTAGAATCTCTAAACCGGGTTCAGTAGGTACTAAAGGTTGTCGCGAACGATCAAAGATTTTACAATCCAACTCATCTTCTAATTTTTGTATCATGGCACTCAAAGTTGGTTGTGTAACACCACACATTTCGGCAGCACGTACAAAATGACGCGTTTTATCTAAAGCTATAATGTATTCCAATTGTTGTAAGGTCATTTCAAATAATTTTATAGAGTTTATGGGTATTAATTATCTCAATCTATTTAAAGAACGAATCAAGGCTTCATCTTTGGCAACAGCCCTAAAGGCTAAGATATTAAGGATGATACATACCAAAGGAAAAGCTGAGGCAAATTCCATAAAGAATTTGGCTTCCAAGGATTTGGCATATTGCCATAAGTATATAAACAACATACCATAATAACCTGCCATCAACACTATATTAAAGACTATCAAACGCATTTGTAGCAAACGTTTTTTGAATAAAAATATAGTGATGAATGTCAGCAAAGGAATAAGCAACATCAAAACAGTAAGCATCCAGATAGGCGCTTGTAATATATTACCATCTGCATTGACTTCATATAAACCTTGATAGTTCAATTCGTAAAAAATAGCATCTTGTACGTTTTGCATACCTGCAATAGGTAAAAAAAACAGCACCACCATCAAAACTATAGTTGTCAATAAATATAAAGTTTGAATTCTTTGAAGCATCTAATTCAATAATTTAAAATCGTTTTTAATTAAGTTATTTCTTCCATTGTTGGTCTCTGACTTCGTAAATACGCTCGATGATATCCACTACTTTCAGACCTTCCAATAAATTGGTTTTAATGTCACCTGTACCTTTTAATTTCTCTACCACATTCTCAATGACATAATGATGATTTTGAGCAGAACCTTTATAAATCCCATAATCATTAGGGGGATTGGATGGTTCTAAAAGGGGCATTTCATAGTCCTTTATATGACAATAAACCACATCGCTCATATATTGACCAGCCACTTTTACCGTTCCATTTTCACCTATAACAGTTATGGCACTTTCAAAATTAGCATTCCAAATAGCTGTAGAATAATTGATAGCACCTATAGCATTACCTTCAACAAAGTTAAAGCTCACTACCCCACTATCTTCAAAATCAGTCAGTACCGCATGATTATAATCTGCAAATTTTCCGGTAATATTAGTTATATCTCCAAACAGCCAGTACATAATATCTATGAAATGAGAGAATTGCGTAAATAGAGTACCACCATCTAAATCGGCTGTTCCGTGCCAACCTTCTTGTTGGTAATAACGCTCATCCCTATTCCAATAACAATCCAATTTCACCATATAAATAGCACCCAAGACCTTATTGTCTACCAATTCTTTCAACCATTTGGAAGGCGGTGAATACCTATTTTGCATCACGCTAAACACATGGCGTGACATCTTCAGCGATGTATATAGAATCTTCTCAGCATCAACTCTTCTTAAGGCAATAGGCTTTTCCAAAACCACATGTTTGCCTGCTTCTAAGGCCTTTACAGCATGCAAAGCATGTAGACCGTTAGGCGTACATATATTCACAACATCCACTTCAATATCAGCCTGTAAGAGTGCATCTATACTTGAGAAAAATGGCTCTTGTAATGCATCCAAACCTAAAGCTTCCTTTGGTAAGATATCGCATACTGCAACTAATTCAGTATCAGGATTATTTCTGATAATTGCAGCATGCCGCTTCCCAATATGTCCCATGCCTATGACTGCAAATTTAATCATGCTATTGTATTTTTTACCTTTTGCATAGTGCAAATCAACAATCTATCTAATTTTACGAATTACATCCTTATCTAAACTATATTGCTCTCCACTTTCCGGACAAACTGCTCGTCCCTCTGCATCAAAAACCAATTGATGTCCATATTCACTTACCCAAGCTATTTGTTTAGCCGGATTACCAACCACCAAAGCATAGGGTTTAACAGGTTTGGTGACTACCGCTCCGGCTCCCACCATCGCATACGCACCTATTTCATTACCACAAATAATGGTCGCATTAGCACCTATACTCGCTCCCTTACGAACCAAAGTTGTGATATAGGCATCTCGCCTTACTACATGGCTACGCGGATTGAGTATATTGGTAAAAACCATAGATGGTCCCAAAAACACATCATCTTCACAAATAACGCCCGAATAAACCGATACATTATTTTGAATTTTTACGTTTTGCCCCAATTTTACCTGAGGTGAAATCACCACATTTTGCCCAATATTACAATTTTGGCCTATCTCACAATCAGACATGATATGCGAGAAATGCCAAATCTTTGTGCCCTTACCAATAACGGCACCTGCGTCTATTACGGCTGTTTCATGTGCAAAATATTCTTTCATAAAAACTCTAAAACATGATGAATGATATATTGTACTTGTTCTTCGGATAATTCCGTGTGCATAGGCAAAGAAAGCACGGTCTTAGACAAGTTCTCAGCTATAGGGAAATCTCCTTCCTTATAGCCATAACTGCGATATGCCTTTTGCAAATGCAAAGGAATAGGATAATAGACCATAGACGGAATACCTTGCTTTTGCAAATGTGCTTGTAATGCATCCCTATCTACCCCATTTAATTTCAAGGTATATTGATGAAAAACATGGGTAGAAGCAGGATTTCTGTAAGGTATCACAAGCTTTGACTCCTTGCTAAAAGCTGCATCATAAGCTTGAGCAACAGCTTGTCTCGCCCGAATATAATCATCCAAATACTTTAATTTTACATCTAAAATGGCAGCTTGCAGACTATCCAAACGTGAATTTACACCTATGGTATCATAATGATATCTGACAGTCATGCCATGATTAGCAATAGAACGTATAGTTTCGGCTAATCTTGTATTATTGGTAAAAACTGCACCACCATCACCAAAGCAACCCAAGGTTTTAGAAGGGAAAAAGGAAGTACAACCGATATCGCCCATGCATCCTGAATGGTATTGCTCTCCATTGGAATAGGCATAAATCGACCCAATAGACTGGCAAGCATCCTCCACAACAAACAGATTATGCTCCTTAGCAATGGCTAAAATATCCTCTATGGGAGCATTTTGTCCAAAAAGATGCACAGGAATAATCGCTTTAGTGTTCGGCGTAATAGCCTTTTTCAAAGCTTCAATAGAGATATTAAAACTATCATAATCAACATCCACCAATACAGGTTTTAGTCCCAAAACCGCCGCAACTTCAGCTGTCGACACAAAAGTGAAAGTAGGCATAATCACCTCATCACCGGGCTTTAAACCCAATGCCATCAATGCAATTTGCAAAGCATCAGTACCATTACCAACGGGGATAACATGCTTTACATGCAGATAATCTGCTAAATTACGTTGGAACTCATCAACTTTACCACCCTTTACAAACACAGCTGAATCTATAACTTCTTGCATGGCAGTATCTATCTCAGACTTAATTTTTAAGTACTGACCTTTTAAATCCACCATATGTATTGTGTCCATCATAGTTCTTCCAAAACAATTTCAACCTCTTCCGGCTGTATCCGAATATTGGCAATATAGGGTTTATAATTAATGATTTGTAAACTGTTTTTCTTATGAGATTCTTGTTTTATCTCATTATAATCCAAGATTATACGAATATCATCTTGATGAAAATCCTTGTAGTTTTTAAATGCGATATTAAAGACAGCCTTCACCTCAGCCGGGAAAGTCATGGCAGTCAGACCAATAGGTGTATTAATTACCTGCACCGGTAAAACAACCGTTTTCTCAGTAAACTTATCCACAGAAGCTGAAGCAGAAACGATATCTGTTGAATAGTTTAGAGCAGGAGTACTTTGCAATTTCACTTGAGCAAATAAAGTATCCTGTTTATTGGCTATCGTAATATACTCTGTATGAACTCTTTCTAAAGTATCTAATACTGAAGCCGGACCATACACATCAATGCTATCAGGTTTAAGCTCTAAACTACTACAGAGCATAAATTGTGCATCCAAATCTAATTGAATATGGGAGACTATAGGCAGTCTTTTTTCAGTTAGCGTCTGAAAACGGATATTGATGGTTTCCGGATTAACAGATAAGACTGTTGAAGAAGCCATTAAATTGTTTGACACCTTACTCAACAGTTCAAAATTCGTAACCCTAAAACGACCATTCCTATTATTCTCCGTTTGGAAACTTATAGCGATAGGTTCCGGTTTCTTCCGTAAATAAAACCAATAGCGCATACCCAATTCCCTGACTTTAACCTGCAATTCATCGGGTAATTTATTTTGTAGGACTATGTTTTTAGGTAAATTTTCGTAAGAAACGGGCAGAGTAACAAAAAACTCTTGCTCTTTATTAAGCCAATTGATAAACCAAAAAGAAGCAGATAACAACAAAAATAAGCTGAAAGTCAGCACATCTTTAGAAATTAAAAATGCCCTGAACTTCAATAAAATTTCAACTAATTTGCTATTGCTGTCATCTGACATAGCCAAGTTTCCTTATTTTTTTTGTTGTTGCTGTTGAGCGTCTTGCAAAGATAAAAACACAGATGATTTATCTACCTTAATACGAACATTTTCAGCTATTTCAACGGTTACAGTGCCATCTTCTTTAATGTCACGAACTTTGCCATATATACCTCCGGAAGTAACAACTTTATCACCGGCTTTCATGCTTTCCCTTTGTTTTTTAATTTCTTTCTGACGTTTTTGTTGTGGTCTAATCATAAAGAAATAGAAAATAGCAAAAATTAGAACCATCATTAAAATTGGTGACCATGATTGTTTCCCTGGTTCCTCCGCCACTTGCAGCAATAAATTTAATAAATTCATATTGATATCATTTAAAATTTTAGTTACAAAAATAGTGTTTTTTTATCTCTTCGTGACTACAGCTTTGATTAATTTCTTCTCTTCCTTAAGTTTATTAACGATTTTATCCAAAACTCCATTAATAAACACGCCACTTTTATCCGTGCTATAGTTCTTAGCAATTTCTATATATTCATTCAAAGTAACATTCACCGGAATGGTAGGAAAATCCATTAATTCCGCAATAGCCACTTCCATAATGAGAATATCTATAAAGGCAATGCGGTCTAATTCCCAATTTTGCGTATGCAAATCTATCAATTCA
>CAYPYZ010000087.1:0-8035 GCA_964414805.1 uncultured Paludibacter sp. | reverse complement strand
TGAAATTGAAGCTATTAAAGAGGCAGTTAAACAAGAAAATAATGAGCAAAATAATGAGCAAAATAATTCTTGAAAATATGTACTTCCATGCCTACCACGGCATTTTGGAAGATGAGAAAAAATATGGCAATGAGTTTTTGTTGACCCTGAGCTTGGATATAGATACTGCTTTGGCTGGCAAGACAGATAATCTTGATGATACCCTCAATTATCAATTGGTGTATGATGTAGTAAAAAAGGAAATGGAAACTCCCTCCGAATTAATTGAACATATCGCACAAAGAATTATTACACAAGTCATGAAGCAATTCCCTACTGTGCAATCTGCAAATCTATCCCTTTCTAAACTCAATCCACCCCTTGGAGGAAAGGTCGAAAAAGTAAGTATTTCACTCCAAGAAAACAGATAAATCATAATTCCTTTTTTTTTTGTATTTTTGTCTTCGAAATTTTATCAATTTTTGAATGGACAAGATTAGGAATTTTTGCATCATAGCCCATATTGACCATGGGAAAAGTACGCTTGCTGACAGACTGTTAGAACATACTAAAACCGTGTCTGACAAACAATTGCAAACGCAAATGTTGGATAATATGGACTTGGAGCGTGAGCGTGGCATTACGATTAAAAGTCATGCTATACAGATGAAATATAAAATAAAGGACGAAGATTATACCTTTAACTTGATTGATACTCCCGGACATGTGGACTTCTCTTATGAGGTTTCGCGTTCCATAGCTGCTTGTGAAGGTGCTCTACTTATCATCGATGCCACACAAGGCATTCAAGCACAAACTATTTCAAACTTATACATGGCTATCGAACATGATTTGGAAATCATACCCATTATGAATAAAATGGATATGGATTCGGCTATGCCGGAGGAAGTGGAAGACCAAATCATTGATTTATTGGGCTGTAAAAGGGAAGAAATTATTCGTGCAAGCGGAAAAACCGGCTTAGGCATAGAGGAAATTCTTGAAGCTATTGTGGATAGAGTCCCCGCTCCTGTTGGCGATCCGGAAGCACCACTGCAATGTCTGATTTTTGACTCTGTTTTTAATTCCTTTAGAGGTATTATTGCCTATTTCAAAATATTGAATGGCACGATTAATAAAGGCGATTTGGTAAAATTTGTTGCTACCGAAAAAGAATATAATGCCGATGAAATAGGCATCCTGCAAATGGATATGGTGCCTACGCAACAACTCAGTGCCGGTAATGTTGGCTATATTATTTCTGGTATCAAAAGTTCTAAAGAGGTAAAAGTGGGTGATACTATTACTCACGTAAAACGCCCATGTAAAGAAGCAATTGCCGGTTTTGAAGAAGTGAAACCCATGGTTTTTGCCGGCGTGTATCCCGTGGATTCGGAGGATTTTGAAGACCTACGGACTTCCATGGAAAAATTGCAATTGAATGATGCTTCCCTGACTTTCGAACCTGAATCTTCAGTAGCTTTAGGCTTTGGTTTTAGATGCGGTTTCTTGGGCATGCTGCATATGGAAATTGTGCAAGAGCGCTTGGATAGGGAGTTTGATATGAATGTCATCACTACTGTTCCAAACGTTTCCTATAAGGTTTATACTAAAAAAGGGGAGCTTTTGGAGGTTCATAATCCTTCCGGTCTACCCGATATCATGCTGATTGACAGGATAGAAGAGCCTTATATACGTGCTTCTATTATTACTCGAACTGAGCATATTGGCCCTATCATGACTTTATGTTTGGATAAACGGGGCGAATTAGTGAAGCAAGACTATATTTCCGGCGATCGTATGGAGCTGATTTTTGATATGCCCTTGGGGGAAATTGTCTTTGATTTTTATGATAGATTGAAAAGTATTTCTAAAGGATATGCTTCTTTCGATTATCATCCGCATGGCTATAAACCCTCCAAATTAATTAAGTTGGATATCTTGCTAAATGGTGAACAAGTGGATGCACTTTCGTCTTTAATTCATGTGGATAATGCTGTTCCCCTTGGCAGACGCATGTGCGAAAGGTTAAAAGATTTGATTCCACGACATCAGTTTGACATCCCCATTCAAGCGGCTATAGGAGCTAAAATTATTGCAAGAGAAACTATCAAAGCTTTGCGTAAGGACGTTACAGCCAAATGTTATGGTGGCGATATTTCTCGTAAGAGAAAACTGTTGGAGAAACAAAAGAAGGGAAAAAAACGTATGAAACAAATTGGTTCTGTAGAGGTTCCCCAAAAGGCTTTCTTGGCAGTCTTGAAATTGGATTAGAGCAATTATTGACAAAAATGAACTTGAAAAATTTAAAATATTCTGCAATCTGTTTATTGGTTTACCTGTTTAACACCCTAACAGTCACTGCCATTAATACCAATTTTTCTGAATTTCAGCCATTGGATGCAGCCGCTCAAGTTCAAGATTTTCAATTTGAAGGTATTCAATACCGTGTCCTTTCGGAAGAAAATGCTTACGTGGAAGTTATTGCAAAAAGCCCGAAGTACATTGGTTCTATCAATATTCCTACAGCGGTCAATCATGATGGAAAAACTTATGCTGTCAAGGCTATTGCCGATTATGCTTTTAGTTTTTGCGACAGCCTCACACAAGTAAATATTGCCGAAGGTCTTACAGCAATTGGCTATGGCGCATTCTCTTATTGCTATGGATTAGAGGGGATTTCCCTTCCGGAAAGTATAACTACCATTCAAGATTTTGCTTTTGGCGACAGCGGACTCAAACATATTACTATCCCAAATACCGTCAGTGAATTAGGTGATTCAAGTTTTTCCGGATGTGAAAATTTAGCATCGGCGGTTCTCGGCACCAGTATTACAGTAATTAATGATATGCTTTTTTATGATTGTCCAAATCTCAAAACCGTTGAAATTCCAAGCAGTGTCATTTCCATAGGTGCCTATGCTTTTGCGGTAGGTGGACTTACCCGCATCTACATTCCAAATTCTGTTATCAGCATTGGCGATGAGGCTTTTGCTTCTTGCCACGATTTGTCGTTTATTCATGTGGATAGTTCCAACCCTCCAAGTTTAGGCAATGATGTGTTTAATGTCATTGGTACCCAATGTATATTAGTGCCTAATGGTAGTAAAAATCAATACCTTGCGGATGAAAATTGGCGGTTATTTGCTGCAATTATAGAAGTGGATGCAGTCCTTGCGGGAGATTTCGGTTCAGACTTAAGCTATGTTTTTGATGCTGCTACACTGACATTAAACATCAATGGCAATGGCTCAATGGGAGATTTTTATTTTTTGGAAGATAACCCTTGGTCAAATTATATCTCCATTATAGACAGTGTTTACATCCAAGATGGTGTTAAAAATATTGCTGCTATGGCCTTCGATGGAGCTACAAATCTAAGATCTATCAATCTGCCAAACACGATTACACAAATTGGATATTACGCATTCAGCCGTACAGGATTAAAAAACCTCATGATTCCCAATAGTGTTACAGCGATTCAAGATTATGCCTTTTCAGAAAATCTTTTTTTAGAATCCATACAACTCAGTGAACAGATAAATACCATTCCGGCAGGAGCTTTTTACAATTGCAAACAGCTATTAAACTGTGATATACCGGCTTCCGTAACGCATATTAATGAGCACGCTTTCAATGCTTGCGGATTACAAACCCTACAAATTCCCAATCATACCAAGGCAATTGGTGGCTATGCATTCGCTTATTGCGACAGCCTTAGTCAAATAAATTTGGGCAATGAACTTGAAACCATTGGCGATGGTGCTTTTTATTTTTGCAAAAATATAAAGAACATCAATATCCCGGCAAGCACAGATAGCATAGGTAAATATGTTTTCCACTATTGGAATCAATTGGAAAACATTGAGGTTCATCCAAATAATGAATATTTCGTATCTATTGACGGTATTTTATATAATAAAAATCAGAGTACTATAATGCTTTGTCCGGAACAAAAGTCAGGCACTTACAATTTTCCTGAAAGCATTACCCATATTGCTCCCGGCGCTTTTTCTAATTGCAATAAACTCAGTTTTCAAGATTTCCCTTCAGGTTTAAAATTAATAGATGATTACGCGTTCGAAAGTTGCAAGACGCTTATCAAACTAAATATTCCGGAGGGTACAGATAGTATTGGAACAGCAGCTTTTGCTAATTGTACGAAACTTCAAGAGGTAAAAATTCCTCTTTCAATACAGCAAATTAAAGACTATGCCTTTGCAGGATGTGGTGCATTAGAAATGATAGAAGTTGCTTGGGAAAACCCCATAGAAATAGAGCTTAATGTATTTGAAGATATAGATATTCAAGCTATTACATTGCATATTCCCACAAACAGTCTTAATAATTATATCAATGCAAAAGTGTGGAAAAATTTCAATTTATTAGAATTAATAGAATCAAATCTAAAGCAAGTCACAAATCCTGTATTAACTATTTTCCCGAATCCTTTTACCGACTATATTCAAGTAAATGGAAATGAAACCATTACTAAAATTATTATTACCGACATTTCCGGAAGTGAAAAGTTAACAATTGCTCCGGTTCAATCAAATGAAAAAATCAGATTACAAAATTTACCGGTAGGCATATATTGTATGGAAATAACAACAGAGGCGGGCAGGTATCAGAAAAAAATCATCAAGCGATAGCTAAAACTAATGTATACTTACAAAATGAAAGCATCTAAGTAATATTACCTATTTTTTGTCATTAAATAAACATTTTTTTAGTAATTTTGTTAGACTATTACGAATGTGAAAATTGGTATTAACCATTTAACATTAACCATTGCACATTTAAACCTAACTTATTTGTATTTACATGCAACGAACATGTGTTTTTTTTACTCATAAGCAAGTGAAGACTCCCATGCAAGTTTCTTATGACAACACTAATTAACGATTAACTTATGAAAAGAAAAAAACTTAGCTTTATCGTGAATACCATTACAATAATGGTATTCACCGCTATGTCGGCTACTGCCCAACAACCGGTTGCCAAGATTGGTTATTTCATGGACAATGCACCACAAAAGCATTTTTTGAATCCTGCGCTGACTCCGATAAGGGGGTATTTTAGTTATCCTGTGATAGGTAATTTCAATGTAGATGTTAACTCTAATTTAGCCGTCAACAATTTCATGAGCTTTGCTTCTATGTCGGAAATGACCGAAGCCGAGTTTTTGTCCGGTTTTGATAACTTGAATTTTATCAACAACAATTTGCGTATAGGCTTATTGGGTGCGGGATTGCACTTTGGTCCTGCTTTCGTTTCTTTTGACTTAGGAACTCGCTTTACTACAGAAATTAAAGCACCTAAGGATCTATTTAGATTTATAAAATCAGGAATAGATGAAGATGCCAGCAGTATAGACTATGATTTATCAAATTTAAATTTATCCACAGAAGTGATGGGCGAAGCTGCTTTAGGTACTTCAGTAGAAGTTATCAAAGGCTTGCGTGTAGGTGCCAAAGCTAAACTCTTATTAGGGGGAGCTAAAATCAGTGCAGGCATGGAAAAATTGAAATTAGATATTAATAATGATGTAGTGAGCATTCAATCCAAAGGAAACTTAAATATGTATGCAGCCGCATTGGATTTCGATTATGACAATGACACCATTGTTGGATTCTTATTGAATGAAAATCCTGCACAAATAGCAGGTATGGGGATGGCTTTTGACTTAGGTGCAAGTTATAGCGTAATTTCATCTGATTTGCTAACTGTGAATGTTTCAGCCGGTATTTTAGATTTAGGAAGCATGAAATGGAACAAAGACCATAGTAGTGTTGCTAAAGCACAAAGTAGCTTCACCATGACGCGAGAAGATTTTGAAAGCATGGAAAGCTTGGAAGAGGCAGAAGAAGCAGAAGCAAATTTCCAAGATCAATTGATGAAAATGACTAAGTTTGTAAAACAGGGTGGTGATAATGACATAGTAGAAAGGCTTACACCTACCATCAATGCCGGAGTAGAAGTGGGTACTTTGAAAAATAAAATCAGCTTAGGCTTGATGTATTCACAACGTTTTGATCCGTTGATTCCGACAAGCGAATTTACAACCATGTTGAATTTCAATCCTATTTCAATGTTGAGTGTTTCTGCAAGCTATGCCCTCAAAAAAGCTGAAGTGCCTGCTATTGGGGTAACACAGCAACTACCAACTTTCGGATTAGGCGTAGGACTCAATCTATTAGTAGCCAATATCTTTGTTGCATGCGACTATGTGCCAATAGATTATGTAAATGCAGCTGCTAACACACATATACAAGCAGGCGTAAGTATAGCTCTAGGAAAAAGAAAAGACAAGAAGAACTGATACGTTCTCAAAAACTCTAATACAATATAAATCCCAACACCCCAGCTCCAATAATAATGAGTATGGGGTGTATTTTTAATATTAAAGAGGATAAGAAAGCAGCCCCAAATAATAGATAACTTTTATAGTCGATAAAGTTTTCATTATTCATCAAGAGTATAGCTGCTGCGGCTATCATTCCTACCACCATGGGCCTCAAGCCATTCAAAGCATACTGCATATATCTATTCTTTTGTAAAACAAAGAAAAACTTGGTAATGGCTATCATGATGATAAAAGAAGGTAACGTAATGGCAAAAGTAGCAATCACTGCTCCTAATACATTCCCGGAAGCTACATAGCCCACATAAGTCGCTGAATTGATACCTATAGGTCCGGGTGTCATTTGTGAAATAGCGATGATGTCGGTTAGCTCAGCAGGTGTCATCCAACCATACTTCACTATTTCATGTTGTACTAAGGTAATAATGGCATATCCGCCACCAAAAGCGAATATGCCTATTTTAAAAAATGATATGAATAAATACCAATAAACCATAGATTTAATTTACAATTCCAAATCTACATCATGCAGTTCTACCCAAGGCAAACCTTGAATATTCAGCTGTTCCATAAAGGGATCCGGATCAAATTCTTCTACATTGAAAACGCCTGGTTTTCTCCATTTACCGGTTAGGAACATTATGGCACCTATCATGGCAGGAACGCCGGTGGTATAACTTACACCTTGAGCGCCGGTTTCTTGGTAAGCCGCTTCATGACTGCAATTGTTGTAGATATAATAGGTTTTTTCTGCCCCGTTTTTAATACCACGTATGCGACAACCTATGGAAGTTTGTCCGGTATAATTCTCGCCAAGCTCTCCCGGATCGGGCAAAACAGCCTTTAAAAACTGAATGGGAACGATTTTACAACCATTGTAATCTACCTCATCAATGCGTGCCATGCCTATGTTTTGGATTACTCGCAAGTGTGTTAGGTATTCCTGACCGAAAGTCATCCAGAAGCGCGCACGTTTCAAAGTTGGGAAATTTTTCACCAAAGATTCCAATTCCTCATGATAAATCACATAAGATTCTTTGGGACCAATTTCAGGGTAGTTCAAAGGCTTATGGATCTCGTGTGGCTCCGTAATAACCCATTCTCCATTTTCCCAATACTTGCCTTTTTGCGTTACCTCGCGTATATTGATTTCAGGATTGAAATTGGTAGCGAAAGCCTTTCCATGATCGCCGGCATTACAATCCACAATATCTAGATAATGCATTTCATCAAAATGATGTTTAGCTGC
Organism: uncultured Paludibacter sp.; assembly: GCA_964414805.1. Classification (GTDB taxonomy): domain Bacteria; phylum Bacteroidota; class Bacteroidia; order Bacteroidales; family Paludibacteraceae; genus Paludibacter. The sequence continues at coordinate 443 of CAYPYZ010000087.1, read as the reverse complement.
ATATGCTGTAAAGATGCTCGTCACACCCGGATCAAAACCACAACCCAAGATGGCAGTCAGATCGGCATTTTTAAATCGTTCTTGGTAGGCCCATTGCCAGCTATATTCAAACTTTGCTTCATCCTTAGGTTCATAATTAGCGGTATCCAAGTAATGCACTCCCGCCTCCAAGCAAGCATCCATGATGGTTAAATCCTGATACGGCAATGCCACATTGATAACTATTTCAGGATTAAAACTTTTAAATAGTTGCACTAATTCAGGCACAATATCCGCATCTACTTGTGCAGTTTGGATGGTTACGCCTGTACGTTTTTTAACTTCAGCTGCAATCGCATCGCATTTAGATTTAGTGCGACTTGCCAACATGATTTCCGTAAATACCTCCGCATTTTGCGCTACTTTATGCGCCACTACGGTACCTACACCCCCTGCGCCAATAA
>CAYPYZ010000086.1:0-8147 GCA_964414805.1 uncultured Paludibacter sp. | reverse complement strand
GAACCACCACCTTATTAATCACACCTTGCGCCACTATTTTTCTATGAAAATCAGTATAAATAGTAGTATCTATGGGAATAAAAATATCAGGCATAATACCACCTCCACCATACACAGTTCTTTCTAAAATTTTGGTATAAAACTTTAAAGAATCTGCAAAATGTATAGAGTCTTGATGTTGCATTTCGCCATGTTCATAGCGCTCTAACAAATCCTTCCTATACTTCTCTACTCCTTCATCATAGGGTTTTTGTATAGACCGCCCGCTCGGCGTATAATACCTTGAAGTGGTCAACCGTACCATAGATTGATCCGGCAATTGAATTGGTCGCTGTACCAAGCCCTTCCCGAAAGTACGCCTTCCCACCAATATACCCCTGTCCCAATCTTGTACCGCGCCCGAAACAATTTCACTTGCAGATGCCGAATATTCATCTACCAAAATTATCAGTTTACCATCCTCAAAACCACCCATGGCAGTAGCTTTCATACTGGCTTTCTTTTGATTAAATCCTTCTGTATAGACCACCATCTGATCTCTTTTTAGAAACTCATCGGCCAAGTCAATGGCAGCATTCATATAACCACCACCATTGCCTTGCAAATCAAGTATAAGTGATTTTAAACCCTGTTTCTTTAAATTTGCAAAAGCAGTTTTATATTCAGAAATAGTGGTACTACCAAAATTATTAATCTTGATGTAGCCTATATTCTTCTCTACCATATAGGAGGCATCTATGCTGTTTACAGGAATTTTATCGCGCGTTATTTTAAATAATATCAACTCTTCTACACCCCTGCGAGCAATTTTAACATGCACCACAGAACCTCTTTTCCCACGTAACCGTTTGGTAACATCAGAGTTCTGTATCTTTTGCCCTGCCATCAACTCATCATCCACATACACTATTCTATCACCCGGCAGCACACCAACCTTCTCTGCAGGCGTTCCTGTAATGGTTTGTACAACCAAAATAGTATCGTTAAAAATTTGAAATTGTATGCCTACACCTTCAAAACTTCCCTCCAAAGGCTCATTCATCTTCTCAACTTCCTCCTTAGGAATATAGGCAGAATGTGGATCTAATTCCTTTAAAGTGGCAACAATGGCTTTCTCAACCAAATCTTTTTGATCAACAGAATCGACATATAAACTTGATATAGCAGAAAAAAGTTGGGTTAACTTCAGCGTTTCAGTGTTCATTCTGAATTGTGCAAACACAGAGACGGAACTACTTATGATTAATGCAATAAGGATTTTTCTTTTCATTTACAATAAAATAAAGCCACAAAGTTAGTTTATTTTATCATATAAAAATGTTGGCAATCCATGTAAAAAGGTATTAAAACTTAAAGATAGTCTGATAAGCATTGAGGTCTTCTTTGGCACAAGCCTTAATATCAGCAATGGTTTGATAGATTTCCACTATAGATAAATCACTTTCATCCGTCTCCACCAACAAGCGCTCTATGGGTGTAATGGAAACAGTTTCAGCATTAAATTTTTCACCGAAAGATAGGTAAAAACCAGCATCTAACAACTGTTTAGCTAAGGCGGACTTGCCTCTAAAACCATGTACAATCCAAGCCTGGGAGCTTGTGGTAAGTTTTTTTAAACGAATAATTTCATGACTAAAACCTACATTGTGGAGAATCAGGGGTAGTTGATATTGCTCAGATAGCTGAATGTGATGCTGCAATAATTCCAATTGTTTCTCCAATGGAACAGAGATATTTTTATCCAAACCACATTCACCCACAGCCACTATGCGCTCATGTTTAAGCATTATTTCTAAGTTTTCTATCCAAGATGTCAGCATACCTTCAATATCCCAAGGGTGTATGCCAGCAGAAAAAAACAGTTGCTCTGCTTGTGGCAAACAGACATCCTTTTCGTTGATCCTTACATTATAAATTGCAGGGATTTGACTTGATTGAACACTATGTGTATGAATATCAATCATTTTTAAGTGAATAGAAAAACAAAGGTAAATAAAATTTATTTAGATTTAAGCATAGAACTCAACTCATTAATTATTGCTAACTTTGTAGCCCTTTTGTTTAAAGTTTAAACAGGAACTTATTATTCAATTTTTATTACGCATTTATGGCAAGCATGGAATTATTTAGCAATTTACCTTATAAAGTAGCAGACTTAGCATTAGCAGATTTTGGAAGAAAAGAGATAGCTTTGGCAGAAAAAGAAATGCCCGGATTAATGTCGCTTCGTGCCCGTTTTGGAAAAGCAAAACCACTTCAAGGAGCACGCATTATGGGCTCTTTGCATATGACGATTCAAACGGCAGTGTTGATAGAAACATTGGTGGAATTGGGTGCTGATGTACGTTGGTGCAGCTGTAATATTTATTCCACGCAAGATCATGCTGCTGCTGCCATTGCGGAAGCCGGTATACCGGTGTTTGCTTGGAAAGGTGAAACCTTAGAAGAGTATTGGTGGTGTACTTTGCAAGCACTTTCCTTTGAAAATAATCAAGGTCCAACTTTGATAGTGGATGATGGCGGAGATGCTACTTTGATGGTGCATTTAGGGGCAGCAGCTGAGAAAAATGCTACGGTTTTAGACAAGCAAGCTGAAGGGGAAGATGAAAAAGAGCTTTACAATATCTTGAAAAAAGTATTGCAAACGAAGCAAGGTGTTTGGGGCAATATAGCCAAAGAAATACGTGGTGTTTCCGAAGAAACTACTACCGGTGTACTACGTTTGTACCAAATGATGGAGCAAGGCAATTTGTTATTCCCTGCTTTTAATGTGAATGATTCCGTTACCAAATCCAAATTCGACAATTTATATGGCTGTCGCGAATCCTTAGCCGATGGTATCAAAAGGGCTACAGATGTGATGTTGGCAGGCAAGGTAGTGGTAGTTTGCGGTTATGGTGATGTTGGAAAAGGCTCTGCTAAATCCATGCGTGCTTATGGTGCCAGGGTGATGGTTACCGAAATAGATCCTATATGCGCTTTGCAAGCAGCCATGGAAGGTTTTGAAGTCTGCACGGTAGAAGATGCTTTGGCAGAAGGGAATGTCTTTGTGACCACTACCGGCAATAAAGACGTGATACGCATCGAACATATGTCGCAAATGAAAGATGGCGCTATCGTTTGTAATATAGGTCATTTCGACAATGAAATACAAGTAGAAAAGCTTAAACAATATCCAGGTATTGAGCGGGTGATGATTAAACCGCAGGTTGATAAATACACTTTCCCGAACGGTAATAGCATTCTATTATTGGCAGATGGCAGGTTGGTAAACTTAGGTTGTGCTACCGGTCATCCTTCTTTCGTGATGAGTAATTCCTTTACTAATCAGACTTTGGCGCAAATAGAACTACATACTAAAGATTATCCCATAGATGTATATAGATTGCCCAAGCATTTGGATGAAGAAGTTGCCCGTCTGCATTTAGAGCAATTGGGTGTAAAACTCACACAGCTTACCCCCGAACAAGCCGCTTATATAGGGGTTGATGTGGATGGACCGTATAAGGCGGAGCATTATAGATATTAGGATTTTACTTCCTTTCTTTTTGGTTTGACCCAATCCATGCGGTAGTCTCGAATGGCACTTATGAGGCCTTGCACATTCTCAAGCACGTAGCTTGCAACATACCGCATTGCCTTATCATCTTACACACGTTATTTACCACTAAAAAAACATCATGATATGAAATCTTTAGCTTGGCTTTTATTGCCATTGTTTTTATTTATTTCTTGTGAAAACGGTGATGTAAAAATCCCGGATGCTGAAGAAATTCCTTTGAAAGCAAATATGAAACAACGTGTCAAACAAGACAATGAATTTGCTTGGGAGCTATTTAAAAACTTGAATACCACCGCAGAAGAAGACAATGTATTTATTTCACCTATCAGTGTGAGCATTGCTTTGGGCATGACTAAAAATGGTGCAGATGGCGAGACTAAAACTGAGATGGAAGCTGCACTGAAATTGTCTGATATGACAGATATGGAAATCAATGAATACTACAAAATTATGCAAAACTCACTTGTAAGTATTGACCCTTCAACAAAATTGAATATTGCTAATTCTATTTGGTATAGAGAGGGTTTGCTAGTCAAATCCGATTTTATGAATACCAATAAAAGCTATTTTAATGCTGAAGTACAAGCCTTAGATTTTACACATCCAAATGCTTTGAAGACCATCAACAACTGGTGTAGCGATAAAACTAAAGGCCTGATAAAAGAACCTTTGGATAATATCTCAGCTAGTGCCATGATGTATTTAATCAATGCTATTTATTTTAAAGGAATTTGGTGTAGTCAATTTGAGAAAAAGCAAACGGCTACAAGGGATTTTTTCTCTTATGCAAAGGAAAGTAACAAAGTAGATATGATGCACCAAACGCAAAGCTTTTATTACTATGAGGATGAGCATGCACAATATTTAGATATGCCTTATGGAAATAAAGCATTCAGCATGACGGTTATATTACCAAATGCAAAGCAATCAACAGATGATTTTATTGTAAATATAGAAAAAGACTATTGGGATCAGGTGGTGGAAAGGCTTTCACCTCAGGAAGTTCAGGTATATTTTCCTAAATTTAAAGTAAAAGGAAATTATGAACTCAAAGAAACCTTACAACAAATGGGTATGGTGCAAGCATTTGAAGCAAATGCCGATTTTTCAAAAATGTCGGATTTAGATTTATTGATTTCTCGTATCATACACAGTAGCTATTGTGATGTCAATGAGGAAGGTACAGAGGCTGCGGCAATAACCATTGTGGAGATGATGGAATCAGCTATGCCTATAAATCAAGTTTTCAATGCAAACCGTCCGTTTATTTTTATAATTCGCGAAAGAAGTACCGGTATTATGCTATTTATGGGCAAAATGAATAGTATTGAAAAGTATAACTGATTATTATAGATATTGATATAGAAGAAATATATAGTGACATACCGAATAATATCGTACATTTGTGACAAATTATGTTTTCCTTTTTTAATTAAATATTATGGCGAATTATAAAATTGAAGAAATTGAAGGTATTGGACCAGTAATGGGTGAAAAATTAAGGAATGCAGGTGTTAACACAACTGACAAATTATTGGAAAACACCCTATCACCAAAACAAAGAAAAGATTTAGCGGAAGCTACAGGCATTTCACCAAAACTTATTTTGCGATTTGCTAATATGGCTGATTTGTTTCGCATTAATGGTGTTGGACAAGAATACGCTGAATTGTTGGAAGCTGCAGGTGTAGATACCGTTCCCGAATTAGCACAACGCAATGCTGAAAATCTTACAGCTAAAATGGAAGAAGTCAATGAAGAAAAGAATTTAGTTAGAAGAACTCCTTCAGTTACTGTAGTTGAAAAATGGGTAGAAGAAGCGAAAGAGTTACCAAGGGCTTTAACCTATTAATAACAAAACCATAGTTAAAATATTAAAAGAGTGGCTGATGGTCACTCTTTTTTTATGGCTGATACATAGTTCGATATATCGTATAAATTTCGAATCGAAAGAAAAAGAAAGTATTCAAAACTTTATATAAAATTCCTTATATATCATAAGATTAGGGGTGTTTATCATAAAAAGTAATAGTTAAAAACTTATATTTGCCATAATTTATTGCTTATAAATAGCATTTGATTGTCAGAAAGAAACATACAATATTTATTCATTTACTTTTATATTCATGAACTACAAAAAATCAATTAGTTTTCTTGCGTTATTTATCTTGTTTTTGGTTTTGCCACTTTCCGCTCAAACCATCAAACAAGAAATTTTTGAAACCGTAGAAAAATCAGGTGGTGTTTATTATCCTTATCAGTACAATAAACCTACTTATACACCTGCTCCAAGGGGATATAAACCGGTTTATATTACTCATTATGCACGTCATGGTTCGCGATGGATGACTAAGGATGCTCAATACCAAAGGGTATTAGACGAATTTGAAGCTGCGGATAAAAACAATGCGCTTTCGGAATACGGTAAAGATGTTTATAGAAGGGTACAACTAATTGCAGCTGATGCCATTAAACGCCATGCCGGTGATTTATCTCCATTGGGAGCTCAACAACATGCTGGAATTGCAGAGCGTATGTATGATAATTTTCCTCAAGTTTTTAAAGGAAAAAAAGCTATCAATACCTACTCCACCATTGTACCAAGATGTATTTTAAGTATGCATTCATTTAATCAAACCATTAAAGGAAAGAACCCAAAATTAGCTATTACAGCTGAAGCTAATATGCGGACTTCTACTTATTTAAATGCTCAGGCTTATCATCCATTAATCAATAAAGAATTTAAATATATTAGAGATAACAAACAGGCGGAATGGCGTAAGGTACAAGCAAATTTTGCACAAAAAGAACTTAATCCAGACAGGATAATGTCCTTATTATTCAATGGAAATGCCTATGCAAAAAACTCTATAGATGGTGTTAATCTTATGATTATACTTTATCATATGGCATCAAATTTACAAAATTTGGATTTAGACATCTCTTTATATGATATTTTCGAGAAAGAAGAAATGTACTATTTATGGCTGATTGAAAACTATAGATTCTATGCTTCCTTTGGTACATCTCCACTCAATGAGGGGTATCCCGCATTCTATGCCACTGCATTACTGAAAGATATTGTTGAACGTACTGATAAAGCCTTGGCTGATAAAGAAGTGGCAGCAGATTTACGTTTTGGACACGACACCAGTTTAATGCCATTTTTATCTCTAATACAACTACCCAATAGTTACGCAGTAGAAACAGATTTAGTGAAAATTGGTGATCTATGGCAAAGTTATAAACTCTCACCTATGGCTGCTAATATTCAATTTATTTTCTATGAAAAGAAAAAGTCTGATAAGGTTTTAGTAAAAATTTTACATAACGAACAAGAAGTTGCACTGCCCTTAGAAGCAGATAATTATCCATATTATGATTGGAAAAAACTAAAACAATACTTCTTGGAAAGAATAGATTTTCAGTATCAAAAAATGGGTTATACCCAATGATTTATATCAAAATAAAAAGTCCATTGAAACAAACTCAATGGACTTTTTTTATACTAAAACAACATCCACTCCACTTTCTCTAAGTTGCTCAACCACACTTGCAGGAGCATTTGTGTCGGTGATGATTTGATCCACTTCTGCAATATCGCATATTTTACCAAAACCACGCTTACCAAACTTGGTTGAGTCTGTTAGAACTATCACTTTTTGTGCAGATTTTATCATGACTTGATTCAGGTGTGCTTCGCCTAAATTACTAGTTGTCAGCCCATGTTCCAAATCCAATCCGTCAATACCGATAAAAAGTTTGTTGCACATCATTTCTTTAAGCAAACTTTCTGCAAAATATCCAATAGCAGAAGCAGAGCTTTTACGCATGGTTCCACCTAACTGAATAATATCTATATTGTTGACATAACAAAGCTCAGCAGTCACTTTCACAGAAGGTGTAATTATAGTGATAGGTACTTGATCGGTAATTTTTCTTGCAAAAGCTAATACCGTGGTCCCGGAAGCTATAATAATTCTATCTTCAGGATTTAATAGCCCTGCAGCATAAGTGGCAATACGACTTTTTTCGTCCCGCTGAATTTTCTCTTTTTCATCGATATGCCGTTCATCAATCAATAGAGACAAAGCAGAAGCACCACCATGATTTCTAACCAAAAGTTTACGCTTCTCTAACTCCTTCAAATCCTTACGTATGGTAACTTCAGAAATATTCAGCTGATTACTCAAGTCTAAAACCCTTACATAGCCTTCTTTAGCAATCTCATTTAAAATAAATTTATGCCTTTTAGCAATATTCCTCATAGCTTATCTTTTTTTGTTTACCACAAAAGTATAGTATTGTTTTCACATGCGCAACTTTCGATTAGCATCAGTAATTTATAGAAATAATTTCGATTTGCTTGCTTTTTCTTTCGATTTTGTTTTGAATATACAATATTATATATATATTTGCAGTGAGAAAATGAGCTTTCCTATTGGAAAACACTAATAATCAGTTCAACTCTAAGAACAAGACAACAAGAGCATGCGTGTAAGTTGCAGATAGTCAATGACTTTTCAACAACTACATGCTATTATGATATTTTAAAATCCATTATTTAGGTATGAAAAGAGAAGAT
>CAYPYZ010000085.1:0-8250 GCA_964414805.1 uncultured Paludibacter sp. | reverse complement strand
AGATATCATAAATATATTGTGCCCTTTAGAGAATATTGCCTAGTTTAAAGCTGTTATTTTTCCACATACAGGGTGTTTCGAGAGGAGGGCATAGCTGTCAAAAATCGGAAAACTAAACATTTTTATTTGAAGTTCCCTTTGAGTGAACATATCCACTATTGAATATCGTTTGTGGGAACATATCAATCAAAATTATCCTTTAGAGTGTAAATACGAAGCATATCCTTTACTATATATTTTATATTAGACACTTTGAACTAGTAAGCAATAAGCAAAATAATCATCGCTAGCCATATTATAAAGGTTTGTGGTTCGTTACAATCTGTATCTTCATCCCATTTGGATCTTCGATGAAAAAGAACTTTACAGATGGCATTGGTTCTATAATCTCTGAAAGAATCGTTATATTTTTCGTCTTTACGAATTGATACATTTCTTCTACAGAATTGACAGCAAAAGCCCAAGAAATATCCTTTCCTATATCTATCGTATCTTTACCAGATTCATGAATTAATTCTATTTGAGCTTCATCATCGCCCAAAAACGCAATTTCGAGGTTTGGATTGGGTTGCAATCGCCCTTTTATTGGTAGCCCTATAATCTCATGATAAAACTGTACAGATTCCTCTAAATTTTTTACGAATAACGTGCTGAAACAAAACTTCATAATATTCCTCCTGATTTTTCATTGTTTTAAGGTATTGCTTTTTATGGTCCTCCACATACCGCCTCCCTAACCTTTACCTACATGTATAATTTTTGTTTTTAATAGGTATGTTAAAATGAAAACTCTTCGATATGAATACGAGTAGAATCAACCTGATTGTCTTTTAGAATCTTTTTCATTGATTCCATCATCGGAGCAGGACCGCAAATAAAAAAGTCTGCCTCAGGATAAAGTGTATTAACCCCAATTTTTTGTAAATATTTCTTTGTAATTTGCCCAGAGTCAAATTCGTCAACTTGCTTTTTGCTGAGAATTATGTGGTATGAAAAACTGTCATTTGAATCCCTCATTGCTTGCAGCTCATGAAGCATAAGCAAATCTTCATGTGTGGATAAACCCCATACTAACACGATTCTTCGGGATGATTGTTTTTCAATTTGGTTTCGGATTATGCTTATAATTGGTGTAATTCCAATACCACCGGCTAACATCACGATTGGCGAAACAGCATCTGCAGTTTTCTCACCCCAAAAGCTTCCATAAGGTCCTTCAAGGGTGGCAATATCGCCGATTTTAAGTTTGGCTATTTGGTTGGTATAATCTCCAGAGTTATATTCCCTGTTAGCAAGTATTCCACTAACCACGCTCGTATGCCAAGCAGCATCGGGGCGTTTCAGGACACGTTTTGGTTCAACGCCATCGCGCTCTGCCTTATACACTGAGGGCAATTTCAAACCACGTCTGCCGAGTTCCTTTGCGATATATTGAGGTCCCATACCGCTACACACATTTTGAAGATGTTTCGAACTGCTTCAGCGGCAGGTTCATCTATATCCCACACGAACTTATCATCCTTGGACGGTTTGTACCCATAGCACCCCAGTTCTCTAAAATCGAGAACCCCTCGTTTGCGATATAATAAGTGATGGCGGCAACACGAAATATCACCGTTTCGCCTACCATAAGCGTATCAAGCTGGATAGCCACAGCCACAACCAAAAGTATACCGACCTTTTTACCGCCGCCAATATAAAACTTGCTTGAATTAAATTGCATACACAATCTTTGCAAAATAGCACTATATATGTTATAATATTATTAATGTTTGCTATTCTCTTGGTTTGGTTTTTTAGAAAATAAAAATCAATTGACCCTACTTACCCTATCTTTCCCAATTGGAGCTTTCCTTAGATTATAAATAGTGAGGTGTTTTAATCTGCGAGGTAGTAATTTAAATACTTTATAAAAACCTATCACTAAACCACTGAATTTAGCTGTATTAAAGTACGGCATTCAGTGTAAAAATTTATGGAGATTATGAAATGCTCCTTCTTGGCTATTAACAGTTGCTAAGAAGGAGTTATTTATTGTTCGCGCCATTTTTAACAAAAGAGCAGACTTTTGATACAGTTAACAATCCCATTTAAAGCAAACTAACAGCACCTTGCTTTTATAAAACCATTGCAATTGGCAAAGGGTTATAGGTTACCTTTATCAACCTAAATATATTGTGTGAGGATGAAAAAATGAATATATCAATTCTCGGTGCCGGTCACGCCGGTACTGCAGTAGCGGCAGATTTGAGCCTGCGTGGTCATGAGGTGACCTTAATTAAGACGTCTCATGCCATGCATGATGAAAACTTTAATTACCTTCTTGAAAACGAGGGCAGGGTTTGCCTTATTGAAGATGGGAAAGAACGATGGGCAAATATAGCACATGTTACCCGTGACTTATCATGCCTTGGTGAAAGCGAAATAGTAATCATATATATCCAAAGCAATTACCATGAAGAGCTTATAAAACGCATACGACCTTATCTTCGGGGTGGGCAGATTCTTTTGCTAAACCCCGGATATCTTTCTACTGCCTATGTACTAAAACATTGCTCAGACATCGACTTAACCATTGTCGAAGCACAAAGCTCTTTTATAGATTGCCGAATTATGGAGCCTGGCATTGTTAAAATCCTCTTTCGTAATGTGAGAAACCCTCTGGGAATCCATCCCACAAGTCATAGCGAAAAGGCCGAGACAATGCTGAATCAATTAGGGTTTCCATTTGTCTATCTCTCCTCGGTAGTTGAGGCTGCTCTGCACAATCCCAACCTCATTGTACACACCGTTGGGGCAATCATGAGCATTCCACGTGTTGAAAAAACCAAGGGAGATTACTACATGTATAGGGAGGTTTTTACCCCCAGTGTTTGGCACATTCTGGAGGCGCTGGACAATGAGAAAATGAATATTATGGAGAAGTTGGGTTGTAAACGTGTTTCCTATGTGGAGGCCTGTAAGCATCGTAATACACTGGATGATAGCCAGGAAGCTAAAGATATTTTCTTTTGGTATGCTAATTTGCCTAATCCATTAAGAGGACCAACAGAAGTCGATTCCCGATTTATATCTGAGGATGTGCCACAGGGATTGGTTCTTCTCGAAGCATTGGGATTAGAGTGCAAGGTAGAGACCCCTGTTTGTTCTGCATTAATTAGTATTGCGTCGGCAGCTTTAGGACGAGATCTACGACTAGAAGGCAGGACAGTGAAAAGATTAGGAGAAAACATCCTAGAACAAATATTTAAAGGAATAAGTGAGGGCAAATATGCAAATGAAAATGAAAATTAATCAGGCTAAGGGATGGGAAAGGCTTTGTCGCTCTATTTATCAAAAGGTTGATCTTTTTGCAGAAGCAAAAAATGTACGAAGTTCTTGCCGACGTCAACTGGCAACTATTAAAGGAGGCTACCGAGGTGGCAGTCATCTTTTTCGTTCTCAGGTAGTTCCCTTTTGGAAAAAGTATGGTGTTAAGCCTAAAAAAATGTGGTATGACCTTTATTGTTTCAAGGATGCAAAGTATGATCCACGCTACATACCGGAAGATATTTATTGGCAAAAAATCTATCCCACATTCAACAAACCTAGTTTTCGTCACGCATACACCGATAAATGTTTCTATAATCAACTGTTTCCTTATCTAAAACAGCCTCGTATTATTCTTAGAAACAGTAATAATTGTTTTTTTGACGGCGCTGGAAATATTATTAGTTTTGCCCAGGCGAAATCCCTTTTGGAGTCTGAGCAAAGGTTTGTTATTAAACCTGCGATATACAGTGGTGAAGGAGTGGATATATTTTTCTATGAAAAGGATAATAATAGCAATATAGATTTTCAAGATTTAATGAAATCCTATGCTTCCAACTATATCGTTCAAGAGGTCGTAGCTCAGCATAAAACTTTGGCATCCATACACCCACAATCACTAAATACCATACGAGTAATTTCATTTCTATTTCAGGGTGAGGTTCATATTTCTTCGTCCATTCTTCGTATGGGTGTGGCAGGTTCGCGCCTGGATAACGTATCCGCAGGTGGGCTTGCGTGTCCTATTCTTCCTGACGGAACGCTTGAGAAAGAGGCGATGGACAAGCAATCACAATGGACAACAAGCCACCCTGGAGGAGCTATTTTTGCCGAGATAAAAGTTCCTTCATACCAGCGGATTTTAGATGCGGTTCGTAGAGCGCATAAGGACATTCCTCATTTTCGCATTATTGGCTGGGATTTTTCCATTGATGAGAATGAAGAACCGGTATTTATTGAATACAATGGTGCCCCTGCGATGAATCAGGTAAGTTGTGGACCACTCTTTGGGGACCTTACAGAGTCGGTGCTGGATACGATATTTTTAAATGAGGCGGAGTTTACTAATTAAAATGGAAAAGGATGATAAAATGAAAATCTCTATTCTTGGTGCAGGTAATGGCGGCACTGCAGTGGCAGCAGAATTAAGCTTACGTGGTCACGAGGTGACACTAATTAAGACTTCTAATGCTATGCATGACCAAAATTTTAATTTTCTTTTGGAAAATGGTGGTGCAGTTAATCTTATCGAAGGAGGAAAAACGGTAACTGCAAGAATCAAACATATAACAAGGCAACTCTCACATCTTACAGAAAGTGAGGTTGTCATTGTCTATATACAGACAAATTATCACGAAGCTCTTATAAAACGCATAAAACCTTATCTTCGTGACGGTCAGATTCTTCTACTAAACCCTGGCTATCTTTCTACTGCCTATGTGTTAAAGCATTGTTCTGATATTAACCTGACTATTTGTGAGGCGCAGAGTTCCTTTTTGGATTGTCGAATTAGCGAACCTGGAACAATAAAGATTGGTTTTCGTAATGTACGCAACCCACTTGGTATCTATCCTGTAAGTCGTATTAAAGAAAGCCGAGATATACTCGATAAGCTTGGCTTTCCCTTTGTCTATCTTCCATCTGTAATTGAAGCAGCGCTTCACAATCCCAACCTTATTGTACACACCGTTGGGGCAATCATGAGTATTGCCCGTATTGAAAAAACCAAAGGTGATTATTGCATGTATCACGAGGTTTTCACCCCCAGTGTTTGGCGTATTCTTGAGGCGTTGGACAACGAGAAAATGGATATAATGGATAAATGGGGCTGTAAGCGAATTTCCTATGTAGAGGCCTGTAAGTATCGCAACACATTGGATGATAGCCGTGATGCTAAAGAAGTTTTCTTTTGGTATGCCAATATGCCGACACGTGCAAAGGGCCCTGTTGCGGTTGATTCGAGATATATTTCAGAGGATGTGCCCCAAGGGCTTGTTCTTCTTGAAACCATGGGCTCAAAGTTTAATGTGAATACCCCTATTTGTACTGCCTTAATTAACACTGCATCTGCCGCTTTAGGGCGCAATCTACGGTTAGAAGGCAGAACATTAGAACGATTGGGGGAAGATATATTAGAATGTATTTTACAGGATAAAAAAGAGAACCTTAGAAAAACAGAATTTAATGGGGAAAATGCCTAGGGTACTGCTATGTAGACACTATTGCGAAGGAGTTGGAATCAGGTTATCTTAAGGGATAACAGGTGCTTTTCAGAACGGGGACATATTTGAAGATGCGGACGTTGATAAATTTGATACGAGCTTTTAACGAAAGAAAAAAAGAAGCTAGGAATGTGCTCATATCAGCCATGCGCTTTTTGAGTTCATCACGGTTGGCGTTTTCTCCCTGTAACTTTTGCTTCTGGTCACGCAGGTGGTAGATTTCATCGGCGACATCCTCGTAGTCGGCTTTGGAGCTGACCAGCTCCAAAAGTTCCGTTTGCTGAGGGCACACCTTTATAATTAACAAATTTCAGATAAATATTAAATGTGGTTAGAATATATTATGTAATAAAAATAGGGCGGCTTTGATTTTTCCAAACGCCTTCAATAGGAACGTGCCAAACGGAGCAGCATTGTGTATGTTTAAGTATGCCCCTACTCTACGGTTGTTGTCAAATAATTCAGTCGAATAAAAACAACCTTTTATAATACACCATTTAATGCGTTGATGTCAATCAAAACTTGTAATATTTTTCTATTGTGTTATACTAGTATATAGTTGCATGTCATACCGTTGAGAATTTAGTAAGAATTCACAGCAAAAATGAAGAGACCTTGCAGACTGAGAAAAGGAGAATGATGATGTTTATTTTGAATGCAGAAAACCGAAATACGGGCTTAAAGCCCAAACAACTGAGAAGAAAAGGAATCATTCCCGGTATTTTATATGGCAAAGACCTGGAAAAGTCTTTAAGCATTCAGTTTTCCGGGGCAGAAGCCGCCCGTTTCTTAAAATCCAATTCTACGGGAAGTAAAGCCGAATTAGTGATTGGTGACAAAAAGTTCCCGGCATTGTTGCGGGAAACCACTTATAAACCGGTGACGGACGAGCTGGAGCATTTGAGTTTTCAAATGCTGTTGGCTGGGGAAATCGTCACAAGTACGGCAAGAATCGTGCTTGTGAACAGAGACAGGGTATCGGGCATGGTCCAGCAGCAGCAGTCCGATCTTTCCTATCGGGCGCTTCCGTCACATCTCATTGATAGAATAGAAATTGATCTTGACGGGATGAAGGTGGGGGCCAGTATCAGGATCAGCGATCTCGACATTGCAAAAAACCCTGATATTGAAATTCTGAGCCCGCTTGATACTACGGTGCTTTCTATTCCCGATCCCCGTAAGACGGCGGAAACTCTTGAAACCGATGATGAAGCATTCAAAATTGAAAGCGAATAAAATGTTATGGTGCTTTTTGAGACAAAATGAATATGCATACGGTATAAATTGCGCCACAGCGCAATCTGCCGCGGAGAAGCCCCAAGGAGAATCTTAATGAATGGTTTTATACCGTTAAAAAGGGTTTGAGCTGGCGCACCTCATTGGTGCGGGTGGGGAAGGAGCCTTTTTATTGTGGAAAGGAAAGATAAAATGCAGTTAGTCGAAAAAGTGGTCGGACACAAAGTCTTTGGACAGGGGATCATAACAGATTGCTCTGGCAATATCGTTACCGTCTCTTTTCCCCAAGGAGATAAAAAATTCATCTATCCAGATGCTTTTGCCAATTTTCTGACCCTCAAAAACAAATCTGCTCAAAATAAAATCAATGAAATATACAACAAGCGGCTGGAGGCGGAGGTCGCACGGAAACAAGCGCTTCAGGGGGAACGGGAGCGCCGCCAGAGACTTCGCGCTTTGAAAATCACGCCAAACTCTCAAGCAGCCTTTAATATTAATCTGAACGACCTGGATGATGTTTTTTCATCTGGCGCTGTATCGACCGGATGCTATTTAAGCGGCAATTCTAAGGGAAAGCCGCGTATTCCAAGCAAGCTGATGCCTAATTCCGCCTGCCTGTTGACCGGATGCCCCCCTAATACCTCAGAGAAAGAGCGACGGATCTTGGGCGCCTTTATGGTAAAGGATGGTTTTGTGGGAGATTTGTGCAAAGACGGAATGGTAGAATGTCACGATAAGTACAAAGTGCGTTTAAATCCAAACAGCACTATGCTGTATTGGGATTATTTCGATTGCAGCGACCCCCTCCCACGCTGGGGTAACACGGTGTTCAAATACTTACCAAACAGCACGATGCATCAAATCCTGCTTGCCATGAAGAAAGCATTCCAGGAGACCGAAGAAGAGACGCTCATTCACGAGTTCTATCAATATTTCTGTGAGATAAACCGCTTTCCACAATAAGTGGAATGAGCAGACCCGACGATTGAACCGGCGGGTCTGCTCAAAACCTCAATCGAATATTCATATGAATCACCTCTTGTTCTTGGTGTAGACGGCACACTGTATCCCGACTTCACGATTTCGGCTAACGGAACCATCTATTATTGGGAACATTGTGAAATACTTTCCGATACGACTTATAGAAAAATGTGGGAAAAGAGGAATCCATATACGAACGACACGGCATCATTGAAGGACAAAATCTCGTCGTTTCTGTGGATGAGAGTAATCGTAGTGTCGATTCACAAAAAATCTCTGCAATAATTGAGCAGTTCAATTTGGGTTGGTAATGTTAGTAGAGACTGTATAATAAAAAAGCCCGTGAACACCGAGATCGTCGGTATCCACGGGCTTTTGGGGTTTAGTCCATAAGGCGTGTCTACATCGGTATATATGGTGACAAACTCCCAGTCAGCTCGACCTTGAATTAACTTAGTGTAGTAGTCAACTTGGGCTTCATAGCTGGAAAGTTGTTCATCAC
>CAYPYZ010000084.1:0-8298 GCA_964414805.1 uncultured Paludibacter sp. | reverse complement strand
ATAGTACTCTTCCAAAACCAAATAAGATTTCTGAATTTATCGAGATAGCAAAAGATACGATTGGCAGTTTAGAGAAAATCGGTATTGCGAATACAGAAAAGCTATATTACAAGGTTATTAAAAAAACAGATAGACAGAAACTTGCTGATTCAACTGAAATAAAATATCAAGACATATTGGAATTAACCAAACTATCAGATTTATCAAGGATTAAATGGGTTGGGGTGACTTATGCACAGATGCTTTATGATTTAGGAGTTGATACAGTTGAGAAAGTGGCAGAATCAGATCCGATTGACTTGCATGCCAGGATAAATCAAATGATAAAGGAGAGAAATATTTTTAAAGGAGCTATAGGATTGAATGACGTGAAAATATTAATAGAATCTGCAAATGAATTACCTTTAGAAATTGAATATTAAGAAATGAAAGAACACCAGCTGTTAACACCCCAATGCCCCAAACCACAGGAACGTTGTGGACAAGCTTCAGAGTCATCTATTTAAATAATTAAGTCAAATACCCGCTCAAATAATTGGCAAAAATATCTTTTATTGCCGAATTATAGTTATGTTTGCAAAAAATAAAACTATATCAAACCAGACACATTACATATTAAAGATTTAAAAAGACACTTCAAAAGAGAAGTTGAATTTAGCACTAATGAAATAGCTAAGTTTTATTATTCTTTTAATTCTAATCTAAACAGAACAACCATAAATTGGAAAATATATAAATTGGTTGAATTAGGTATTATTCAGAGAGTAGGTAGAGGAGTTTTTAAATTAGGTGAAACAATAAAATTTCAACCTGAAATTAGTACAACTTTAACAAAGAAATATAATGAAATTAAAAGCAATTTCCTCTTTATTGAGCTTTGTATATGGAATACAGCAATTATAAACGAGTTTTCTCAACATCAATCTAACAGGAGACTTATCATAATCGAAACAGATAAAGATGCAAATGAATCCATTTTTTATTTTTTAAAAGAACGCTATGACAATATTTTTTTAAATCCGGATAGAGTGATTTTAGAACAGTATGTTATCGACATTCCAAACGCAATAATCATTAGACCTTTATTATCCGAGTCACCACTTCAAGAAGTTAAAAAAGTCAATACAATAACAATAGAAAAAATGTTGGTCGATATTTATTGTGACACAGACTTATTCGGAGCCTTTCAAGGGAATGAAAAGAAAATTATTTTTTCAGAAGCATTCAAAAAATACACAATTAATAATAATAAGCTATTGCGATATGCTTCCAGACGAGGTAGAAAAGAAGAAATTGAAAGATTTATATCACAAATTATTGGCAATAATGTAAAATAATTGTCGGTTTATAGAAATATGATAGCATTAGAAAAAATATCAACATATTGGCTTGAGGAAGTATCAAAAAACAATCGCAATGCCGACGAAATCCATATTGAGAAAGCAATTCTAGCTGCCTCTAAAGCTGCTTTTTTATCTCAAATAATTAAATCAAAGCAAGAAACAATCGAAAAATTTGAAAATCCAAACAAAATCAAAGATTTTAAAATTAAAAATCCTGAATTTAACAAACTTAACAAATTAAAGAAATCCAATCCGGAAGCATTTTTCTATTGGTACAAAACAATTGAATTGATAAAATGACTGTCAGGTGTTGATAACTTCTTTATAAAAATTTCAATAAAACAGGATGAGTAAAACCTATTGATTTACTTTTGTGTTGTATTTGGTTCTTACAAGATTAAAAGGGAATTTGGTGCAAATCCAATACTATCCCCGTAGCTGTAAGCTCCTTTTGATGGTTTAATCAATTTTGCCACTGTTTATTGTTAATGGGAAGGCGATTAAACTTGGAGTAAGTCAGAAGACCTGCCAAATATAGAAATTTCGTAGCTTTCGGGTGAAAGGCGATTGAAGACCTATATTTTGTAGATTTTCTTTTTATCAAATCCCCCGCGAGTTACCATTTATTAACTTTTAAATTCATAAAAATGAATGGTGAATCTCGTTTTTTAAAAATTATTAAACGCAATGGTGATGTCGTTGATTTCAATCATAAAAAAATTGAACATGCAATTTTTAAAGCCATGCGTGCGATTGGAAAACCCAATCGAAAAAAAGCAAATGAACTAAGCTTGCAAGTAGTAAGCTCTCTAGAAAAGAACGGGACAGATAAAATCCCAACAAGTAGAAAGTGTTCAGGATTTTGTAGAAAAAGCCCTATTCGAATTTGGCGATTTTGAATTGCTAAAAACATATCTGATTTATCGAAAACAGCACGAACAATTACGCAATGCAAAAGATTTATTTTCGAATATTGAAGTAATGGACAATTACCTTTCTATGGACGACTGGCGAGTTAAAGAGAGTGCTAACTCGGCATATTCATTACAAGGGCTGAATCAACATATTTCAACAGCTATTACTTCTCAATATTGGCTCACAAAGTTATATCCCGAAAATATTGCTAATGCTCACAAACAAGGATATTTACATATTCATGATTTAGGCTTTTTAAGTGTTTATTGTGTTGGATGGGATTTGCAAGACTTACTGCTAACTGGTTTTAAAGGGGTTTTAGGTAAAACTGAAAGTAAACCTGCCAAACATTTCAGAACTGCATTAGGACAAATTGTAAACTTTTTTTATACCATGCAAGGCGAAGCAGCCGGAGCTCAAGCATTTTCTAATTTCGATACTTTTCTTGCCCCATACATTCGTTACGATAATTTAAGTTATGAGCAAATAAAACAGGCATTGCAAGAGTTTTTATTTAATATTAACACTCCAACAAGAGTAGGCTTTCAAACACCTTTCACCAATATTACAATGGACTTGGTGGTACCCAATTTCTTAAAAAATGAATCTGTTGTCTGGGGTGGTAAAATTCAGAATTCAGTTTATGGCGATTATCAGACTGAAATAACATTACTAAATCGAGCTTTTGCAGAAGTGATGATTAAAGGTGATGCAAATGGAAGCCTATTCTCATTCCCAATACCCACTTATAATATTACTCCTGAATTTGAGTGGGACAATCCTGACTATGAGGGTATTTGGGAAATGACAGCAAAATATGGCATTCCATACTTCTCTAATTTTGTAAATTCGGATATGAGTCCTGATGATGTACGAATCATGTGCTGCAGACTTCGCTTAGACAAACGGGAATTAAGCAAGCGTGGAGGAGGATTATTTGCGGCAAATCCACTAACAGGTTCGGTTGGTGTAGTGACTATTAATTTACCAAAACTTGGCTTCGAAGCTACTTCGGAAGAAAATCTTTACCAGCATTTACGAAATCTTATGGAACTTGCTAAAGATAGTTTGGAGATAAAGCGTAAAACCATAGAATTATACACAGAAAAAGGACTTTATCCTTATTCAAAGTTTTATTTGCGACATGTTTACAAACGGTTTAACTGCTATTGGAAAAACCATTTTTCAACCATAGGTATCAATGGCATGAACGAATGCTGTTTGAATTTTTTAGACGTAAACATTGCTCATGCCGAAGGAAAAGCTTTTGCAAAAAGAATTATGGAATTTATGCGCGAAGTTTTAACTGAGTTTCAGGAGGAAACAGGAAATATTTATAATCTTGAAGCAACACCTGCCGAAAGTACAGCCTATCGTTTTGCCCGTATCGACACAGTACAACATCCTGATATAATTACAGCAAATCACGAAGCATACAAACAGGGGGCAAGTCCGTATTATACAAATTCTACCCATTTACCGGTAAATTTCTCGGACGATATTTTTGAAGTATTGACTTTACAGGATGATTTACAAACTCTCTATACGGGAGGAACCGTATTGCACATCTTTACCGGCGAAAACAATATGCCTGCTATTTCAGCAAAAAATCTTGTTAGAAAAATTACAAGCAACTTCCATCTGCCATATATCACCATCTCGCCTACATTTAGCATCTGTCCTTCTCATGGTTATATTAGTGGAGAATATTTTAAATGCCCTAAATGCGAAGTTGAATGCGAAGTTTATAGCCGAATTGTGGGATATATGCGTCCTGTAAAACAATGGAACAGTGGTAAACAAGAAGAATTCAAGGACAGGAAACTCTTTGATGGCAATAACTTTACCACTCAGGTAAGCTTGAATACGCAAGCAGAAGAAGCAGATATTCAAATATTTTCAATACCTAATTAATTTTCAATTATGGGAAATCAAAAAATAGCATTACGTTTCTCGGTAATAACATTAATGATAGTTGTTGCAGCATTCAGCCGTTTGTTGCCTCACCCTCCTAATTTTGCACCAATTGGTGCAATGGCACTATTTGGTGCAGCCTACTTTTCAAAAAAGTATATTGCACTTCTCATTCCCATTTTATCCATGTGGTTAAGCGACTTAGTAATAAATAACACTATTTATGCCCAGTATTTCGATGGCTTTACTTTTTTCTATCAAGGGTTTTATTGGACATACATGGCTTTCATTTTTATTGGCGTACTTGGGTTTATACTGCTTAAAAAACCAAAACCTCAAAATATTATTATTGCATCCTTATCAGCATCAATAATATTCTTTATAGTCTCAAATTTTGGAGTATGGGCTTCGGGTACAATGTATCCAAATAATTTTTCGGGTCTAATAACATGCTACGCCGCCGGATTACCTTTCTTTAAAAATACGCTTATCGGTGATTTGGTTTATACCAGTATTCTATTTGGCTTATTTGAGTTTGCTCAAAATCGAATACCTTTTCTAAAAATTCAATTGAGCAAATAGAGCATGAAAGCAATTCAGCATTATTACACACAAGGAATTCAAGCTATGAAAAATATTGAACATTAAGCCGAATTATGCGGATAGCTTCATTGCAAAAACAAAGTTTTATAGATTGGGAGGGGAAAACAGTAGCTGTAGTCTTTACAAAAGGCTGCAATTTTCGCTGTGGCTACTGTCATAATCCTTCCTTAGTTTTACCTCACTTACTGGATAGCGTAAATGACATTTCTGAAAAAGAAATCTTTAACTATTTACAAAACCGAAAAGAATGGCTTGACGGAATCGTCATTACCGGAGGAGAACCAACAATTCATTATGACTTACCTAAATTTATATCTGCAATTAAAAAAATGGGGTTTCAAATAAAACTTGATACAAACGGGACAAATCCATCAATGCTTAAACAATTGATCAAATATAAATTAATTGATTATGTTGCTATGGATATTAAAACCGTGCTAGAAGAAGATAATTACAATAAAATTGTTGGAGTTAAGGATGATAAAATAATAAGTAAAATAAGTAGATCTATTGAAATATTGCGAAATGAAAATATTAGCTATCAATTTCGCACTACAATAATACCGGGTTTACACACCAATGAAATTAAAAACAGACTAACGGAAAAATTCAGAACTGACAATTATATTTTTCAAGAGTTTAGATGTGGAACAACGTATAACAACTTATCCATCAGATAAATTGTATTTTGTAATCCCTGTTTGGGTTCTTTAATTTTGTTTTAAAATTAAACGCTATGACACTTGCGGAATATGAACTTTTGGAACAGGATTTTCTTTCCTCCTCTACTGATATCTGTACCTTTCTTCATAGCAGAGGAGTAAGCCAACACAAGTATTACTACTGGAAACGCAAATCAAGAGAGCTAAAAGAGTCTTCAACTCTGCCTGATGGACAGTTTTGCCTATTAATCTTCATTCAGGAGGATTAATCAAGCCTTCAAAACGGGGCAAGAGCTTAACGGATACACCCGGTAGGTACAGGATAGACAACAACCTTGTTGAGAATGCCATCCGTCCTCTGGCAATAGGGAGAAAGAACTACCTCTTTTGTGGTAATGCAGATGCAGCAGTAAGGGCAGCGATGGTCTACTCTCTGCTTGGATTGTGCAAGGCTGCCGGAGTGAATCCCACGGAGTGGCTTGAAAATGTCCTTTCAAAGATATACTCCTACACAAAAGAGAATAGAGATATGGAAGAGCTATTACCTCATTTGTGGAAAAAGTAACCAAACTTGTATTGAATAGTGCATACTTTGCGTAATTAGCGCCCTAATCACACGAATTTGAGTCGAACCGGCATAAATCGGCACAAATTGACATAACTTTAACCAAAATCACACAAAATTGTACCGGGTTGATACAAATACACCAAATTTGCTAAAACTTTAAAAAAAAGAACCGGATGTAAACCTAAATAGTTAATTTGGATGTGATTTATCGGATGGATACAACTCAATGACCATAAAGGAGCAGGAGAAATCGTTCTCTTTCGAAGATAGAGATAAAAACATTCGTGATGTTTTAGTGCATTTGTACGAATGGCACCAATTATTATTGAACTGGGTAAAATCAAATTTATCAGGACAAAAATCAAATTTTTTGCCAGAACCTTACAGTTGGAAAACATATCCACAAATGAATATTGAATTTTGGGACAAACACCAAACTACGCCTTATCAGGAAGCTATAACTCTTTTACAGACAAGCCACGCAGAAGTTATGCGATTAATAGGCACATCTACAAACGAACAACTTTTTATAAACAAGTATTTTTCGTGGACAGGAACAACAAGTTTAGGAAGTTATTGTGTTTCGGCAATTTCAAGTCATTACGATTGGGTGATGAAAAAAATTAAAAAATACAAGAAAGAATTAACAGGAAAGTAATCAAAATAAATAACTTCACCATTTTGTGTACATTTGTAACTTAAATGTACAAAGAAGACTATGGCAAAAAACAAAAAAATAGAGGTCGAAGGAAAGGGAATTACGATTCTTTTTGATAAAGAACAAGAGTATATCTCGTTAACGGATATGCTGAAAGCCAAAGATGGTGATTTTTTTATTTCCGATTGGCTGCGTAATCGAAATACAGTTGAGTACCTTGGTATTTGGGAATCGGTTTACAACCCCAATTTTAATTATGGCGAATTTGCCATAATTAAAAGTCAGGCAGGTTTGAATAGCTACAAATTAAGCGTAAAAGAGTGGGTCGAAAAAACCAATGCAATAGGATTAAAGGCCACAGCAGGGCGTTATGGAGGAACTTATGCCCACCCCGACATTGCATTTGAGTTTGGAATGTGGATTAGTCCTCAATTCAAAATCTACCTCGTAAAAGAGTTCCAACGTTTAAAAAGCGAAGAAAACGACCGTCTAAAATTAGAATGGAATTTACAACGGACTTTAGCAAAAGTAAATTACCAAATTCATACCGATGCTATTAAAGAAAATCTGATACCGAAAGAAATTACGAAACAACAGGCAAGTTTTGTTTATGCCAGCGAAGCCGACTTGCTTAACGTTGCCCTCTTTGGAATAACGGCAAAAGAATGGCGGGACGACAATCCTGACAAAAGCGGAAATATAAGAGATTACGCTACATTGGAACAACTTGTAGTATTGAGTAATATGGAAAGTATCAACGCATTGCTTATCAGTCAAGGACTATCGCAAGCCGAAAGACTTATTCAACTCAACAAAGTTGCCATTACGCAAATGAAATCACTACTTGAAAGCAACACAATAAAAAAACTAAAATAAAAACAACGAACCGCTAACTGTGTATTCTGTTAATGCAGGACCACTCTAATCCTTA
The DNA here is from genome assembly GCA_964414805.1 of uncultured Paludibacter sp. GTDB lineage: Bacteria > Bacteroidota > Bacteroidia > Bacteroidales > Paludibacteraceae > Paludibacter. The sequence continues at coordinate 704 of CAYPYZ010000084.1, read as the reverse complement.
CTCTATTAAATGAACATAGGCTGCAGTTGGCTTTTGTACTTTTAAAGTATTAACTTTTAAGAGTTTTATCTTAAATCAATCGAAGTTAAAATGAAGAAAGGTCTAAAAAAAATTCTGGAACAACTATTGCTGCTGTTACCACTTATTATTGTTGTGCTACTCGCTATAGTTGTGCTACTTGCTTTAATTTTCTTAAGCGATTATATCTTTATGGGTTTGGCTCTAATAGTTCTTTTTTTCAGCCTTATTGCGGATGGACTATTTAAATGAAGAGTGGCTTACCTTACATATTATGGAGCTTTTTATTTAGATATATCACACAGTTCTCTCAATTCTATGTTAGAATGCGTTCTTTTTGATCTTTTTCTTTTCATTACCGGCTATTCTGATGATATAGAGCCTCTAAAATTAACAAATAATCAATCGATATTGCTATTCTTATACATTTTAAGTTTACAAATTTCACCTTATTCTATTGGAAGATACTCTATGAGCGCACTAAAAGGAGAAGTTGCAGATATAACTCAATTAGTCTTAATCCTTATTCTATTGGAAGATACTCTATGAGGAGTTGACTTTATACCCTCTAAAGTGGAGTTTAATTAGGTCTTAATCCTTATTCTATTGGAAGATACTCTATGAGTGCATTTTAATTAGTCGAGCCTTAAAAAGCCCATTTTCGTTTAGTTTGAAAAATTATATCC
>CAYPYZ010000083.1:0-8320 GCA_964414805.1 uncultured Paludibacter sp. | reverse complement strand
TTTTTCTCAAAAAACTCAACAGCATCAGGCATTAATTCAATGTCAAAGTTTGGTTTCATTTATTTTTTCGACAAAGATATAAATTTCCTAATTGGGAAACAAATAAACAGCCACATTATTAACAAAATAAAAACACCTTCATCGAAATAAATCCCAAATCCTCTACAATACAGTTTTATACATAAAATCACCATCACTTATAAAGCATATTTTTTCACGTATTATCCCCCTCTTTTTTATATGCAAAAAAATGACTATTTTTGCGCTTTCAAAATTTGAAATTATTTAACAATCAATATATTAATTATTTATGAGTAACACTAAAAGAGTTTACACTTTTGGCAACGGAAATGCCGAAGGGAATGCAGGCATGAAAAATTTGCTTGGTGGTAAAGGTGCCAACTTGGCCGAGATGAATTTAATCGGGGTTCCTGTTCCTCCGGGTTTTACCATTACTACAGATACTTGCAATGAGTATTATGAAGTAGGTAAAGAAAAAACTATTGAATTGCTAAAACCAGAAGTTGAGAAAGCTATCGCTTATTTAGAGGGCATTATGAACGCTAAATTTGAAGATATTGAGAACCCATTATTGGTTTCTGTTCGTTCTGGTGCACGTGCTTCTATGCCGGGTATGATGGATACCATCCTGAATCTTGGTTTGAATGATGAGGTGGTTGAAGGTATGTCACGCAAAACCGGTAACCCAAGATTTGTTTGGGATTCTTACCGTCGTTTTATCCAAATGTATGGCGATGTTGTATTGGGAATGAAACCTGAAAACAAAAACGACCATGACCCATTTGAGGTAATTATTGATGAAATTAAAGAAGAAAAAGGCGTTGAATTGGATACAGAATTGACTGTTGAAGATTTAAAAGATATGGTTGCACGCTTTAAAGCTGTAGTTAAAAAACAAACCGGTCATGACTTCCCGGATTCTGCTTATGAGCAACTTTGGGGTTCTATCATGGCTGTTTTCAATTCTTGGATGAACGACCGCGCTATTTTGTATCGTCAAATGGAAGGTATCCCTGCAGAATGGGGAACTGCCGTGAACGTACAAGCCATGGTTTATGGCAATATGGGTGATACATCTGCCAGCGGTGTTTGCTTTAGTAGAGACTCAGCAACCGGTGAAGATTTATTCATGGGTGAATTCTTGTTTAACGCTCAAGGCGAGGACGTGGTAGCCGGTTCTCGTACTCCACTTCAGGTAACTAAAATAGGTGCCGAACGTGCGGGTGCATTGGCTGGTATGACTGTAGAAGAAAGAGAAGCTAACTATCCATCTTTGGAAGAAACTATGCCTGAAGCTTATCAAGAGCTTTATGATTTACAAGAAAAATTAGAAAACCATTATAAAGATATGCAAGATATGGAATTTACCATTCAAGAAGGTAAACTATGGTTCTTGCAAACACGTAATGGAAAGCGTACCGGACAAGCCATGGTGAAAATTGCTATGGATATGTTTAAACAAGGTATGATAGATGAAAAAGATGCACTTCTTCGCATAGATCCTTTGAAATTGGATGAGTTACTTCACCCGATTTTTGACAAAAATGCACTGAAAAAAGCAGAGGTTATTGCTAAAGGTTTAGCTGCTTCTCCGGGTGCCGCTACCGGTCGCATTGTATTTAATGCTGACGATGCAACGGCTTGGGTTGCCAATGGCGAAAAAGTAATTATGACACGTGTTGAAACTTCTCCGGAAGACTTAGCCGGTATGGCTGCTGCTGAAGGTATTTTGACTGCTCGTGGTGGTATGACATCTCACGCTGCTGTAGTAGCACGCGGTATGGGTAAATGCTGTGTTTCAGGTGCCGGTTCTTTGAAAATTGACTATGCAGCTAAAACTATGACTGTGGACGGTGTCGTTCTTAAAGAAGGTGATTATATTTCATTAAATGGTTCTACCGGTGATATTTACTTAGGTGAAGTTGCCACTAAAGAAGCTGAATTGGATGAAGATTTCAATGCTTTAATGGAATTGTCTGATAAATATAAGAGATTAGATATACGTACCAATGCTGACACGCCGCATGATGCAAGCGTTGCTCGTAAATTTGGTGCCGTGGGTATAGGTCTATGCCGTACAGAACATATGTTCTTTGAAGGTGATAAAATTAGGGCTATGCGCGAAATGATATTAGCAGAAAATGCTGAAGGTCGCCGTGCCGCTTTAGCGAAAATTGAGCCGTATCAACAAGCCGACTTCGAAGGAATCTTCGAAGCTATGGCTGGTTCACCCGTGACTGTTCGCTTATTAGATCCACCTCTACATGAGTTCGTTCCACATGATGATAAAGGTCAGGAAGAAATGGCAAAAGCCATGGGCGTTCTTGTAAAAACTATCCAAGATCGTGTACAATCTTTACACGAAATGAATCCTATGTTAGGCCATCGTGGTTGTCGTTTGGGTAATACATTCCCTGAAATTACAGAAATGCAAACCCGCGCAATTTTAGGTGCTGCCCTAAACTTAAAGGCTAAAGGTATCAATACTTTACCTGAAATTATGGTTCCATTGGTAGGTATCAAATATGAATTTATCAACCAAGAAGCTGTAATTCGTCAGACCGCCGAAAAATTATTTGCAGAAAAAGGTGATAGCGTAGAATACAAAGTAGGAACTATGATTGAAATTCCTCGTGCATGTATCACTGCCGATAGAATTGCTGAAAGAGCAGAGTTCTTCTCCTTTGGTACCAATGACTTAACTCAAATGACTTTCGGATATTCACGTGACGATATCAATACTTTCTTACCTATTTATTTAGATAAGAAAATATTGAAAGTGGATCCTTTCCAAGTATTGGATCGCAATGGCGTTGGTGAATTAGTTAAAATGGGTGTGGAAAAAGGTCGTTCCGTAAATAACAAATTAAAAGTTGGTATTTGTGGTGAACATGGTGGTGAACCATCTTCAGTGGAATTCTTCCATATGTCTGGTTTAGACTATGTAAGCTGCTCACCATTCCGCGTTCCTATCGCAAGATTGGCAGCGGCTCAAGCAGCTATCAAACATGGATAGAAACCAATTTCCTATGATACAATTATAATTTATTTATAATTATTTATTAAAAACCGATCGAGCATTCAAAACCCGATCGGTTTTTTTATATACAATTTGCAATCTCCACATTGCAAATTGTAAAAAATTTACGTACTTTTGTCCCAAATTCATCCCATGGAATCATTCTTCAATACACATAAAGATTTGGTTGCAAACGTAAAAGCACCGGTCAGGCGTCTATTAATGGACGAGATTGACTGGAGTCGGCGGATGATTGGAATTAAGGGAAGTCGCGGTGTAGGTAAAACCACTTTTTTATTGCAATATGCTCAAGAGCACTGTAAAGTAGCTCGTAAATGCCTGTATATCAACTTCAATAATCTATACTTCACCAAATGTAGTTTAATTGATTTCACTGGCCGGTTTTATGACCAAGGTGGTAGGGTTTTGTTGATAGACCAGACTTTTAAATATCCTAATTGGTCGCAGGAACTCCGCATATGCTACGATCTTTATCCCGAATTACAGATTATCTTTTCTGCTTCATCTGTGATGCGTTTAACTGATGAAAATGAGGACATTGCTGATGTGGTGGCGGTCTATAATCTAAGAGGATTTTCCCTAAGGGAATTTATCAACTTACAAACCGGTCTGAATCTTCCGGCATTCAGTTTAGAAGATATTCTGAATAATCAAGAAAGTATTGTTAGAGGTATTTTACAGCAAGTCAATCCTTTAGATTATTTCCAAGATTATTTGATTTATGGATATTTTCCCTTCTTTTTAGAAAATAGAAACTTTCCGGAAAATTTGCTGAAAACAATGAATATGATGATGGAGGTTGATATTCTTTTAATTAAGCAAATAGATTTGAAATACCTGCCTAAAATTAGAAGTCTGTTATACCTCATCATGCAAACTACTCCCGGAACTGCTAATATAAGTCAGTTAGCTGCCGAAATACAGACTTCTCGTGCCACGGTGATGAATTATATCAAGTATTTAAAAGATGCAAGATTTCTCAATACTTTGTATGCGCAAGGCGAGGATTATCCTAAAAAGCCAAAACAATTATACGTACATAACAGCAATTTGATGCATGCTGTTTTTCCGGAAAGCACAGACTATCATGCAGAAAGAAAAACGTTCTTATACAATGCTTTACATGCAAACAATAAGGTCAACATAGGTAAATATCATAGTGATTTTTGTGTCAGTAGAAAATATCATTTTAAATATGACACCCAATCAACCAATAGACATCGCTCAAAGATACACTTTGCAGTAGATGCTTTGGAAGTCAACTACAAAAGCGAAACTCCTCTATGGCTTTTCGGCTTTTTATACTAAAAACAAATATGCATAAAATAAAATATAAGTATACAAAAGATATAGCGTAAGGGCGTATTGCATACGCCCGATTGAAAGGCATACGCCCCCAATCAAAAGACATACGCCCAACAAAAAAACAAAAACAATAACAATATATCAACTTAATACACAAAACAATGAGTCAAGAAAAGAAATTTTTAACATGCGATGGCAACCAAGCAGCAGCGCATATAGCCTATATGTTCAGTGAGATTGCTGCCATCTACCCCATCACGCCTTCATCCACTATGGCTGAATATGTTGATGAATGGGCTGCCGGTGGTCGCAAAAACATGTTTGGTGAACCTGTACAGGTACAGGAAATGCAATCTGAAGGTGGAGCTGCCGCTGCTATGCACGGTTCTTTGCAAGCAGGGGCATTATCTACTACTTTTACAGCCTCACAAGGTTTATTGCTGATGATTCCAAATATGTATAAAGTAGCCGGTGAACTATTGCCGGGTGTTTATCATGTATCAGCAAGGGCATTAGCTTCACACGCTTTATCTATTTTTGGTGACCATCAAGACGTGATGGCAGTACGTCAAACCGGTTGTGCTATGTTTGCCACCGGCTCTGTACAGGAAGTGATGGACTTAGCTGCAGTAGCGCATCTTGCTGCTATTAAATCCCGCGTTCCTTTTGTACATTTCTTCGATGGATTCCGTACTTCTCATGAAATTCAAAAAGTTGAAGAAATCGATGCTGAAAAAGTTACTGCATTGGTTGACAGAAAGGCTTTGGACGAGTTTCGCAAACGTGCATTAAACTCTGAAAGCCCTGTTGCACGCGGTACCGCACAAAATCCTGACATTTATTTCCAAGCGCGCGAATCCAGTAATACTTTCTATGATGCCGTTCCCGGAATAGTAGAATATTACTTGGATGAATTGGCAAAAATCACCGGTCGCAAATATGGTTTATTTGACTATTATGGTGATCCGGAAGCTGAACGTATCGTCATTGCTATGGGTTCATCTACAGAAGCCATACGCGAAGGTGTTGATTACCTCAACGCCAAAGGTGAAAAAGTAGGTTTGATTACTGTACACCTATATCGTCCATTCTCTGCTAAGCATTTCTTATCTGTATTGCCCAAAACAGCCAAACGCATTGCTGTATTGGATCGTACCAAAGAACCGGGTGCTGGTGGTGAACCACTTTATTTAGATGTGAAAGATGTTTTATACGGCACTGAAAATCAACCTTTAGTGGTAGGTGGTCGTTATGGATTATCTTCCAAAGACTTTACGCCTGCTCAGGTGATGGCAGTTTTTGAAAACTTAGCCATGCCCGAACCAAAAAATCAATTTACAGTAGGTATAGTAGATGATATCACCTTTACTTCTTTGCCTTTGAAAGAAGAAATATCCGTAGGTGGAGCAGGAATTTTTGAAGCTAAATTCTATGGTTTGGGAGCCGACGGTACTGTTGGTGCCAACAAAAACTCCATTAAAATTATTGGTGATAACACAGATAAATACAGTCAGGCTTATTTTGAATATGATTCAAAAAAGTCCGGTGGATTTACTTGTTCACACTTACGTTTTGGCGATTCGCCCATTCGTTCTACTTATTTGGTTACCAATCCTGACTTTGTGGCTTGTCACGTACAGGCTTACCTGCGTTTATATGATGTAACCAAAGGCTTGAAGAAAAACGGTACTTTCTTATTGAATACAGTTTGGTCGCCTGAAGAAGTTCAAAAACATCTTCCAAATAATATCAAGAGATATTTTGCACAAAATAATATCACATTATACATTATCAATGCGACTAATATTGCGCAAGAAATTGGTTTAGGACATCGTACCAATACCATTTTGCAATCCGCTTTCTTTAAAATCACTAATGTAATTCCATATGATTTTGCGGTAGAAAAACTTAAAAAAGCTATCGTAAACTCATACGGAAGAAGGGGTGAGAAGATAGTAAACATGAACTATTTAGCCGTTGATCGTGGTGGTGAATATACTGAGGTAGCCATCCTTCCGGAATGGGCTGATTTAGCTGATGAGGAAGAAACAAACGGCAGAGCACTTCCACAATTCGTGAAAGATGTGGTGATGCCTATCAATGCTCAAAAAGGTGATAATCTACCTGTTTCAGCATTTAAAGGTCGCGAAGATGGTACATGGGTACAGGGTACAGCCAAATTTGAAAAACGTGGTGTAGCCGCTTTCATTCCTGAATGGGAAATGGATAATTGTATTCAATGTAATTTATGCGCTTATGTTTGTCCACATGCCGCCATTCGTCCATTTGTATTGGATGAAGCAGAGCAAAGCAATGCTCCATTCAACACGATGAAAGCGAGGGGTAAAATGTTTGATGGCATGACTTACCGCATACAAGTTGACGTATTAGACTGTACAGGTTGCGAAAACTGCGTGGAAGTTTGTCCGGACACTAAAAACGGTAAAGCTCTGAAGATGATGCCTATTGATACACAATATGCAGAACAAGACAATTGGGATTATTGTGTAGATAATGTTTCCAGCAAACAGCATTTAGTGGATATCAAGTCCAATGTTAAAAACTCACAGTTTGCCATACCATTATTTGAATTTTCGGGAGCTTGTGCCGGTTGTGGTGAAACTCCTTACGTAAAATTGGTTACCCAACTCTTTGGTGAGCGTCAAATGATAGCCAATGCTACCGGTTGTTCTTCCATTTATTCAGCTTCAGCTCCGGCCACTCCATATACTACCAATGAAGATGGTAGAGGTCCGGCTTGGGCAAATTCATTATTTGAAGACAATGCCGAATACGGTTTAGGAATGGTGTTCGCCAGCGAGCAAATGCGTGAACGTATCCATAGATATATGAATCAGGCTATTCAGGAAAACACTGTTTCCGATGAGTTAAAAGAGCTATTTACAGCATGGATAGAAAACCGTGAAGATGGTGATAAATCTTTAGAACTTTCTAAACAAATCAAACCTTTATTAGAAGCATCTAACTGCCAATACTGCAAAGAAATCAATGAGGTAAGTCAGTATTTGGTAAAACAATCACATTGGATTATCGGTGGTGACGGTTGGGCTTATGACATCGGTTTTGGTGGTTTAGACCATGTAATAGCTTCCGGTAAAAACGTGAATATCTTGGTTTTAGATACGGAGGTATATTCTAACACCGGTGGACAAGCTTCTAAATCTACCCCTGTAGGTGCAGTAGCTAAATTTGCTGCTTCCGGTAAGCGCATTCGCAAAAAGGATTTAGGTATGATAGCCGCAACTTACGGTTATGTTTATGTAGCTCAAATCGCTTTAGGCGCAAATCAAGCTCAAGCTTTAAGAGCTATCAGGGAAGCAGAAGCCTATGACGGACCCTCTGTAATCATTGCCTACTCCCCATGTATTAGTCATGGTTTGACGGGTGGTATGGCCATAGCCAACAGCGACCAGCCAACTATGGCGGTTAAATCAGGTTATTGGCAATTATACCGTTATGACCCAAGATTAGAGGACGAAGGCAAAAATCCTATGCAATTAGACTCTAAGGAGCCACAATGGGAACTTTTCCAAGATCACCTAAGAAGTGAGGTACGTTATACTTCCTTGCTAAAACAATTCCCGACTGAAGCCAAGGAATTATTTGTGGCAGCTGAGGATAATGCCAAATGGCGCTACAACTGGTACAAACGTATGAGTGAGCAAGACTACTCCATAGTGGAAGAAAAAGTTGAAGCGTAGTGCTTTATGATGTATAGAAAAAAGGCTATCTCAGAAGATTTTTGAGATAGCCTTTTTTAGTTTAAATTGCTAACTTTACGCAATCTAATTATAAAAGTCCAATTCATGCAATCACTACACAAAAATCTACATGCTATAATTTATATTGAGGATCGTTATTATCCGGAAATTAATCAATATATCAAGCAAAATTACAGCACCACGCTTACCAGGCTTCTTGCTATGAAAATAC
>CAYPYZ010000082.1:0-8322 GCA_964414805.1 uncultured Paludibacter sp. | reverse complement strand
TGCGATAAGATCACTCCGGGCATGCTGATAGCTGCTATGCGTTTGAATATCCCTACTGTTTTTGTTTCGGGTGGACCTATGGAAGCTGGAGAATTGGATGGTAAGCAAATCGACTTGGTAGATGCTATGGTACAAGCTGCTGATGATACAATTTCTGACCAACAAATAGCAAAGATTGAACATGCTGCTTGTCCCACTTGCGGTTCCTGTTCAGGCATGTTTACAGCCAATTCCATGAACTGTTTGAATGAAGCTATAGGCTTGGCATTGCCCGGTAATGGCACCATTGTGGCAACCCACGCCAACAGAATGAAATTGTTTGAGGATGCTGCCAAATTGATAGTTGAAAATGCATATAAATACTACAGAGATGGTGATGAAACCGTGTTACCACGCAGTATAGCCACTAAGGAAGCCTTCTTAAATGCCATGATTTTAGACATAGCTATGGGTGGTTCTACGAATACCATTTTACATACATTAGCCATAGCACACGAAGCGGAAGTAGATTTCACCATGGATGATATCGATGCTTTATCTCGCAAAACGCCCTATCTCTGTAAGGTAGCACCCAATACCGATCAATATCATATACAAGATGTTAATAGAGCCGGGGGTATTTTGGGTATCTTGGGTGAATTACATAAAGGTGGTTTACTGCATACCAATGTGTATCGTGCTGATGGGCTTACTTTGGAACAAGCCATTCAGCAATATGATATTACGGCTGAATCACCAGATCCTGAGGCTTTGCGTATCTATAAAAGTGCTCCGGGGCATGCCTTTAACTTGGTGATGGGTTCGCAAGAATCACAATTTAAAAGTTTGGATACAGACCGCACGACAGGTTGCATCCGCAATATAGCCAATGCTTATATGGTAGATGGCGGTTTAGCCATTTTGAAAGGCAATATTGCCCAAGATGGATGTGTGGTAAAGACTGCCGGTGTGGAAGAAGAGATCTGGAAATTCAGCGGACCGGCACGTGTTTATACTTCTCAAGATACTACTGTTAATGGTGTTTTATCTGATGAAGTTCAACCTGGAGAGGTCGTAGTAATTACATATGAAGGACCTAAAGGTGGACCTGGCATGCAAGAAATGTTGTATCCCACATCCTATTTAAAATCCAAAAAATTAGGTAAAGCTTGTGCTTTGATTACCGATGGTCGATTTTCGGGTGGAACTTCCGGTTTATCAATCGGACATATCTCTCCAGAAGCCGCTTCCGGAGGTAATATAGCATTGATAGAAACCGGTGATATCATCGATATTGACATACCTAATCGCAGCATTAATGTGAGATTATCCGATGAAGAATTGGCAGCAAGGCGTGCTAAAGAATTGGCACGCGATAAAGATGCTTTCACACCCAAAGATAGAAACCGAGTCGTCAGTAAAGCCCTGAAAGCTTATGCTTCCATGGTAAGTTCGGCTGATAAAGGTGCTGTAAGAATCATTTAAGTAGTAAACAAATTAAACTAAATACATTAATATGGAAAGGAAAAAAATGACAGGATCCCAAATCCTCATTGAATCAATGCTCAGGGAAGGTGTAGATACCATTTTCGGATACCCGGGTGGTGCCATCATGCCGGCTTTTGATGCTTTATTCGATTATAGAGATAAAATTAATCATGTACTAACGCGCCATGAGCAAGGCGCAACGCATGCTGCTGAAGGTTATGCTTTGGTATCCGGCAAAACCGGTGTTTGTTTGGTTACATCCGGACCCGCTGCTACCAATGCTGTGACCGGTATTAGTAATGCCATGTTAGATAGTACGCCTTTGGTTGTTGTGACCGGACAGGTAGGTGCGACCCTTTTGGGAACAGATGCTTTCCAAGAAATTGACGTGGTAGGTATCATGCAGCCTGTTACCAAATGGGCTTACCAAATACGTAGGGCTGAAGATGTGGCTTGGGCTGTTGCCAGGGCTTTTTATATTGCTAAAAACGGCAGACCGGGACCCGTGGTATTGGATTTTGCTAAAAATGCCCAGATAGAAGAAGCGGTATTTGATTATAAACCTTGTACTTTTATTCGTAGTTATATACCTGAACCTCCTATTAAAAAGGATAGCATTGAGGCTGCTGCTGCATTGATAAATTCAGCTAAAAAACCTTATGCTTTGGTAGGACAAGGCGTTATTTTAGCTAATGCGGAAGCTGAATTAAAGGAATTTCTTGAAAAGGCAGATATTCCAGCTGCATGGACTTTATTAGGTGCTTCGGCTATGCCATCAGATTTCCGATTGAATAAAGGATTTTTAGGTATGCATGGCAATATGTCTCCTAATATCAAAACCAATGAATGCGATGTATTGATTGCCATCGGTATGCGCTTCGATGACAGGGTTACGGGTAATTTAAACAGTTATGCTAAACAAGCCAAAATCATTCACTTAGATATAGATAGGGCTGAAATCAGTAAGAATGTTGCAGTAGAAGTACCCGTTTTGGGCAATGCCAAATATTCTTTACCCATGATTACACAATTGCTTGATAAAGCCAATCATCAAGAGTGGATAGATTCATTCCAAGCATATGACGATCGTGAGTATAAGTCCGTTATACAAAAGGAAATTTTCCCTGAAAGTGGTGAAATGACCATGGGTGAAGTGATTAACAAGGTTTCTGAAGCAGCAGGCAATAAAGCTGTGGTTGTTACGGATGTGGGACAAAATCAAATGATGGCAGCCCGTTATTCCAAATACACACAATCCCGCAGTTTAGTTACTTCCGGTGGATTAGGTACTATGGGCTTTGGTATCCCTGCGGCACTTGGTGCTAAGGTAGGTGCTCCCGAACGCACGGTATGCCTGTTTAGCGGTGATGGTGGTTTCCAAATGACCATACAAGAATTGGGCACTATCATGCAAGAGAAATTAGGAGTAAAAATGATTTTGCTAAATAATGATTTCTTAGGGATGGTTCGCCAATGGCAAGAGATGTTTTTTGATGAAAGATATTCCTTTACAGCCATTGAAAATCCTGATTTTGTGGCCATCGCGAAAGCTTATCATATAGCAGGTACTTTGGTTACCAAACGTGAAGATTTAGATGCTGCTATCGCAGATATGTTGAAAGATGATAAACCCTATTTATTGGTGGTAAACGTACAGAAAAAAGGCATGGTTTATCCTATGATACCTGCCGGAGCAAGCGTTACAGACGTACTTTTAGGTGACGAATCATCCAATAATCAATAGTTATAACGCATTAAATTCAAATAAAATGGAAAAGAAATTATATACAATCACGGTTTTCTCCGAAAATACAGTAGGGCTGTTAAACCAAGTTACCATTATTTTCACCCGTAGGGCTATTAATATTGAAACCTTATCCGTTTCTCCATCTGCATTGAAAGGGATACATAAGTTTACCATTACAGTTTTTGCTACCCAAAGTGTGGTGGAAAAAGTGGTGAAGCAAATTGACAAACGTGTAGATATACTGAAAGCTTATTACAATACGGACGAAGATTTAATCCATCAAGAAATAGCTTTATATAAAATTGCCACTGAGCAATTGATGGCTAAAGGTTCGATAGAATCATTGATTCGCCAATATAATATCAAGATATTAGACATGAATGAAACTTTTGTAGTATTTTTGAAGTCGGGTCATTATGCCGAAACACAGCAACTTTTTGACGAATTGAGCACTACTACAGGAGTACTACAATTCATTCGTTCTGGAAGAATTGCCATTACAAAGTCAAAGGTAGAAAGGCTTACAGATATGTTAGAAGCGATTCAGAAAATTGAACAAGAGCAGCAAGCATAAATATTTATTCATTGGAAAATAATACATTATATACATTAAAAACAATAAAACATGGCAAATTATTTTAATTCATTACCCCATCGTTTAAAGGTACAAGAATTAGGGAAATGTGATTTCATGGACAGCAGTGAATTTGCTGATGGAGTCGAAAAACTAATAGGCAAACAAGTAGTCATTATCGGTTGTGGTGCACAAGGCTTAAATCAAGGGCTGAATATGCGCGATAGCGGTTTGAACGTAGCTTATGCCTTACGTGAAGAAGCTATTGCAAACAAGCGTGCTTCCTATGTGAATGCTACAAGTAATAATTTTGAAGTAGACACTATTGAAAACCTTATTCCTAAAGGGGATTTGATTTTAAATTTAACTCCTGACAAGCAACATACACCGGTTATCAATCAAATCATGCCTTTGATGAAAAAGGGTGCATGTTTAGCTTATTCACACGGATTTAACATTGTGGAAGAAGGCATGCAAATTCGTGATGACATTACGGTTATCATGGTAGCTCCAAAATCTCCGGGTACTGAAGTTCGCGCCGAATACTTACGTGGATTTGGCGTGCCAACTTTGATAGCTGTTCATGCCGATAACGACCCCAATGGTGAAGGAATGGATATCGCAAAAGCTTATTGTGTGGCTACCGGTGGACATAAAGCCGGGGTGTTGCATTCATCCTTTGTAGCTGAAGTAAAATCTGACTTAATGGGTGAACAAACCATTCTTTGTGGGGTGTTACAGACCGCATCTATCTTGAGTTTTGATAAGATGGTTGAGAAAAATATCGATAAAGCTTATGCCTCTAAATTGGTGCAATACGGTTGGGAAACCATTACGGAAGCCCTAAAAATTGGTGGTATTACCAATATGATGGACAGGCTTTCCAATCCTGCAAAAATCAAGGCATATGAATTAGCTGATGAATTGAAAACAATCATGACACCTTTGTTTAAGAAACATATGGACGACATCCTATCCGGAGAATTTTCTCGTGGAATGATGGAAGATTGGGTGAATGATGATAAAGATTTATTGACTTGGCGTGCTGCTACTGCTGAAACAGCTTTTGAGAACACGCCGGCAGGAGATATGGAAATTGCTGAACAGGAATACTTTAACAATGCCGTTTTGATGGTAGCTTTCGTGAAAGCAGGTGTTGAATTGGCTTATGAAGTCATGGTTTCGGCCGGCATCAAGCCTGAATCAGCCTATTATGAATCATTGCATGAAGTGCCATTGATTGCCAATACCATCGCCCGTAAGAAGCTTTATGAAATGAACAGAACCATTTCCGACACAGCAGAATATGGTTGCTATTTATTTGATCATGCTGCACGTCCCCTATTGACCGATTTCATGAAAAAAATCGATAGCGATGTAATAGGTAAAAACTTCACCGAAGGCAAAACCAACCAAGTCGATAATTTCGAATTAGTACAAATCAATGCTGCCATTCGCAATCACTCTATTGAAAGTTGCGGAACGGAATTACGTACTGCTATGACTAATATGAAGAAGGTGGTGTTTTAAATATTGCCTTTAAACTACAACAAGCTCAGTCAATCTATTTTCTCGTTAGTTTGACTGAGCTTGTTCTTTCTAAAATATCAACTACCAAATAGCTACACGCTCTTCAACAGGTACATAGAGCGCATCAGTTTCTTGTATATTGAAGGCATCATACCAAGCCGTAATATGGGGTAAAGCACCATTTACACGCCATTTGCCTAAGGAATGAGGATCGGATTTAGTACGTGATAAAATCTCTTCAGGGCGGATGTTTCCTGCCCAAACATTGGCATAAGCAATAAAGAATCGCTGTTCTGGAGTGTAGCCATCTTTCACCGGCAAAGCTGCATCTTTAGTAGCATGTTGGAAAGCTTGAAAAGAAACTTGCAGTCCGCCATAGTCAGCAATATTTTCCCCTAAGGTGAATTTACCATTAGCAAACACACCGGGTGCCACTTCTATCTTATCGAAGAAATCAACCATCACCTGTGCACGTTCATCGAAGTTTTTAGCATCGGTCGCTGTCCACCAATCTTGTAAATTGCCTTCTTTGTCGAACTGGCGACCTTGATCATCAAATCCATGAGTCATTTCATGACCAATCACCACACCTATAGCACCATAATTGAAAGCTTCATCGGCATTCATATCAAAGAAAGGATATTGTAAAATTCCCGCTGGGAAACATATTTCATTGGTGGATGGGTTATAATAGGCATTGACGGTTTGGGGTGTCATAAACCATTCATCGACATCTACAGGCTTACCTAATTTTGAAAACATATACTCTGTATCAAACTGATTGGCACGCTGTATATTAGCATAATAGGAATCGGTTTGAATATTCAAAGAGCTATAATCTCTCCATTTGTCAGGATACCCAATCTTTACATGAAATGTAGCTAATTTCTCCAAAGCTTTTACTTTCGTAGAATCGCCCATCCAACTTAAATTTTCTATGCGTTCACCCAATGCATTTTGTAAATTATTTACCAATTGCACCATAGTCTTTTTAGCTTTGGGTGGAAAATGTTTTTTCACATACATCTGCCCTACTGCTTCTCCTAAAGTGCCATTAACCGTTGATACAGCGCGTTTCCAACGAGCTTGAGGCTGCAATCTACCAGACATAGTTTTACCGAAAAAGTCGAAATACTGTGCATAAACTTCATCATTAAGAAAACTGGCAGCTGCATTGACTTGTCTCCACTGCAAATAATCAATTTGAGCAGATAAAGTTTCCTCTGCAATGATTTTTGATACTTCTATCATGGCCTCTTTTTGACCAACGCTTAATGTTTGAATTTCAGGAATACCTGCTGTCGCAAAATAGACTGACCAATCTATGGAAGGAACTAAAGTTTGTAGTTCTTCAACAGACATTTTATTATAATTAGCATAAGGGTTACGTAATTTCACATTGTCATAAGCAGCTGTCGCTAAGCGTGTTTCAATCTGCATGACAGATTCCATCTTGGTCTTAGCCTCATCAGCACTAAAGCCAAAAAGTTCAAACATATTGACTATATAGTTCTTGTAAGCCTCTCTGATAGTGGTTGTATGCTCGTCATTTTCCAAATAATACTCACGCTCACCCATAGTGATGCCACCTTGATGGGTCTGTACTAAATACTCCATACTGCTTTGTGGATCAGCATCTACGTAAATATGGAAATAGGAAGAAACTCCTTTAGAAGCCAAAGTAGGAATTAAACTTGAAAGTTCATTTTTATCGCTAAGAGCAGCTATATTTTCTAAATCTTGTATGATAGGTGCTACGCCATCAGCATTCAGCTTGGTGCTGTCCAATGCCAAATTGTACAAATCGCCTATCTTTTGTTCAATAGAGCCAGCTTTAGTATTTTTCAAAGCGGCTATTTCTTCAATCAAATCTTTCACTTGTTCACGATTGTCCTCAGCTAATTTATCAAAAGAACCAAAACGCGCATACTCGTCTGTTAATGGGTGTAACTCTTGCCAACCACCGGTTGCAAATTGATAAAAATCATGACCGGGTTGGATGGTTTCATCCAAGTTTTCTATAAGAATGCCCGCTGTTTGCTGGGTAGATTTATCTGCACAATTACTTAACATACAAATAGAAAAAATTAAAAAAGCACTTACTATCAAGTAAGTAGATTTGATATAAGACATAATGGATGGATTTTCAAATTATACGAACCCACAAAGTTATTAAAATAATTCGTCTGTATAATTATACATCTATAATTAATTTTTCTATAATCTTATAGAGTATGACAAGCAAATCCGTGATTAATTCCTTACCTTTGTCAGTGTTTACTATCAGTAATATCTCACTTTTATGCAGCCAATGCTTAGGAAAATACAGAATTATATTCAATCCCACAACTTGTTACAAGCTGAAAAAGCTAATGTGATAGTGGGGTTTAGTGGCGGTTCTGATTCGGTCGCATTATTAGATATACTATTAAAATTAGGTTATACTTGCATAGCTGCCCATTGCAATTTTCATTTGCGCAGTGAGGAATCTAATCGTGATCAGGCCTTTGCAGAAGCCCATTGTAAGGATTTACAAATTCCATTTTATCATATAGATCTTGATACCCAAGCTTACGCAAAAGAAAAGCAAATTTCCATAGAAATGGCTGCGCGGGATTTACGATATAATTGGTTTGAGGAATTGAGAAAGAAGCACCATGCACAGGCTATCGCAACCGGTCACCATTTGGATGATGATGTTGAAACTGTGATTTTAAATTTGCTGAGAGGCACGGGTTTAAAGGGTTTGACCGGTATTCCGGCGAAAAATGCTTATGTGGTTAGACCCTTGTTGACTTGCAGTAAAGAAGAAATTATGCACTATCTGCAAGAGCAAAATTTGAATTATGTGACCGATTCTACAAATTTGGAAACTGACTATGTTCGTAATAAAATCCGCCATCAAATCATACCCATTCTCAAAGAAATTAATCCATCTTTTGAGAAAAGTATGGCTGCAAGTCTTACTGTTTTAAATGAAACTTATCAAATTTTTCAGGATAGT
>CAYPYZ010000081.1:0-8376 GCA_964414805.1 uncultured Paludibacter sp. | reverse complement strand
TTTTATATATTATCTTTGTGGTGATATTAGCATTAAGTATAACCCATTAAAATATAGCAATTATGAAATTTGAACTTCCAGCATTAGCTTACGCAACCGACGCATTGGAGCCGGTAATTGGCAAACAAACCATTGAGTTACATCATGGTAAGCATTATCAGGCTTATATCAACAACTTGAACAATTTGATTCAAGGTACTAAGTTTGAAAATATGGATTTGGTAGATATTGTAAAACAAAGTGATGGGGCTCTATTTAACAATGCCGGTCAGGCTTTGAATCACAGTATTTATTTTGCATCATTTTCACCTAAAGGGGGAGGGACTCCTTCCGGGAAATTAGCTGAAGCTATTAACCGTGACTTTGGTGATTTTGAAAACTTTAAAAAAGAATTTAATGCAGCTGCCGTTTCTTTATTCGGATCAGGCTGGGCATGGTTGGCCAAGGATGCCAATGGTAAATTATCCATCGAGAAAGAGCCAAACGGCAGCAATCCTGTAACAAAAGATTTAGTGCCTCTACTTGGATTTGACGTGTGGGAGCACGCATATTATTTAGATTATCAAAATCGCAGACCTGATCATGTGAATGCTTTATGGAGCATTATCGATTGGAAAACTGTTGAAGAAAGATATTGATTTGTTGTTTAGAATTTAAAGGTATAAAAAAGATTGTTTTTTAAGAAGTGTTCCATAAGTGTTCAACTGCTACTTGGTTTTTGAACATTTATGGAACATTTTTATTGGCTGATGATGCTGCCTCAATCGGCATATTTACTTAATATCCATTCGGTTTCATGTAAATCTCCATGCAACAGACTTGGACTTTCCTCGCTATCTTTCAAAATCCTATGGATATTCTTTTCCAATTGCAAAAAATTACGTTTAAATTCTTTAGAAACATAAGCATTTTTCTCTGCTAATTGGTATTGAAATAACAGGCGTTTATTAAAATAAAATACAATCCAATCATGCTTTTCTTCATGATTAGGAATATTTATTTGTGGTGTGGCTCCTATATAGTTATTTTCATAAAAGCCGTATTGATCAGCTGTATAGCGATGCATACGAGCAAATTCCTTCCCAAAAATTTGAAAAAATTTGGATCTTGGTCGCGTGTTTTCTACATACTCGGTGAGGATGAAATTCTCGCCATGCAAGATAGGTTCAACTATTTTAATGGCTTGAGCTTTTTTAAGTTCAAGTAATCCATGAGCTTCATTGCTAAAAGCTTTTGAGACTTGCCCTGTTTTCAAAAAATAGGTCTGATTGGATTCAGTAATTAATTTTCCTGAATGGGTAGGAAAAGCTTTGATCTTTTCATTAAGATGCTCACTAATAAAAGATTGTAAAGACATTTTAAGGGACATTTGAAAGGGTATATAGAAAGTAAATCGGTGCAAAAGGTAAATATTTTCATCAAAAGTACAATTTATTTTTCATTGTTGCGTTTTAGGGACAGTATATTAATTCAAACAACGAATGCCTATGCAAAAAACCTCTACTCAATTTAAAACAACTGATTTAACATCCTCGCTTACACAAACTCACACAGGTTCACAAGACATGCATCCATCCTCGCAAACCATTCGCAACATTATGCAATTTGCTTCAAACTATAGGGTGCAAAAGGTAAATAATCAGTTTTTGGAATTTTATTTAAGCTAAGAAAGGAAAGCTTGTCAGTAACTGATAAGCTTTTTTTTCTTATTTTTGTGCTATAAAAATAGGCTTATGCAAAAAATTATTTCTCCTTCTATATTAGCTGCTGATTTTAGCAATTTACAGACTGCCTGTGCGATGATTAACCGCAGTAAGGCTGATTGGTTACATATAGATGTAATGGACGGTGTATTTGTTCCTAATATATCTTTTGGCTTTCCGGTAATGGAGGCGATTACAAAACATTGCACTAAATTTATAGATGTGCATATTATGATAGTCCACCCGGAAAAGTATGTAGAACGTTTTGCGAAAGCAGGCGCGGAGATGTTGACGTTCCATTACGAAGCTGCTGAAAATCCTGATGAAGTCATAGCGCTTATCAGAGAGCAGGGCATCAAAGTCGGTATTACCATCAATCCAGATATACCGGTGAAAGTGCTTGAACCCTATATCGCGAAAGTGGATATGGTGTTGTTGATGAGCGTATTTGCAGGTTATGGTGGGCAAAAATTCATTGAGGAAAGTTATGATAGATTAGCGGAATTAAAATCAATGATAGAAAGGCTCAATCCTGCATGTTTAATACAAATTGATGGTGGTGTTTCTATTCATAACTCAAAAAAATTATTTGATGCCGGAGCAGATATATTAGTGGCCGGTAGTGCTGTCTTTAATGCCGATGACCCGGAGGAAATGATTGCGAGGATGTTGATGTAATTTTGTTTGTATGAGCTTTCTACAAAGCACACCTTTTTTCCGATTGCTTGTCAGCTTGCTTATCGGAATTATTCTATGCCAATACTATGATTTAAATCCCATTACACAATGGATGATTGCAGGAGTGGCCGTAGGTCTTATTATCCTTTCCTTTTATTTTCAAAATAGTAAATATGCCTATCGACTTCGTTGGTTATTTGGGTTTGGCATTGGCCTATTATTCTTTTTGATTGGCTATCAAGTTACAAATAGTTCATATCGTAAAAATGAATTTGTAGAAACAAATCAACAAGCAATTTTCATTGGGAAACTTTTAACTGAACCCAATGAGAAGCCTAATTCATTGGCTTGTAATGTGCTGGTTGAGACCATGATGGATAGTCTGCAAACTAAGACTATCAACAGGCAAGCCTTGGTATATATAGCCAAAGATAGTTTGTCAAATGAGCTACAAAAGGGAGATAGGTTGATGTTTCGTACAAGTTTTCAGCAAGCACCAAGCAATCTCAATCCGGAAGCATTTGACTACAGACAATACTTACAACGCAAAGGGATAGCTGCTACAGCTTATATAGCATCACAGGAATGGCAATATTTAAACAATCAAAAATCTTTTGCTTTGATGGATATTGCTCAAAGATTCAGAGCAAAATTATTGAAAAGTTATGAAAAAATTGGTTTAAGCGAGCAAGAATTAGCGGTAGTTTCTGCATTGACATTAGCTTATAAGGACGACTTAGATAAGGATTTATTAGAGAACTTTTCTCATTCAGGCGCTATGCACGTGTTGGCTGTCAGTGGCTTACATGTAGGTATAATCTATATGGTTTTGCAATTAGTCTTTACAGCAATCTTCAGAAAAAGTAAAATCAAAATATTAGGGGTGTTGTTTACGATTTGCACACTATGGATTTATGCCTTTATGACCGGCTTGCCTCCTTCGGTAGCACGTGCAACTACCATGTTTTCCATGATGGCATTAGGTGCTGCTCTCAATCGAAAAACATATATCTATAATACCATAGCAGTTTCTGCATTTATAATTTTGTTTCTCAATCCCAATATCTTATTCGATATAGGTTTTCAAATGAGCTATGCAGCTGTTATCAGCATCGTTTACTATCAACCAAAACTCAGAGCTTTGGTATATGTAAAAGGTAAATTGATGAATTGGTTAGTGGATTTATTGTCTGTCTCCATAGCAGCACAAATTGGCACCCTACCCTTGTCTTTATACTACTTTCACCAGTTTCCTAACTACTTTTTACTGACCAATATCATCATCATCCCTTTGGCAAGCATCGTTATCTATGCAGCCATAATATTTTTGATATTTTCACCTTGGTATTATTTGTATATAATACCTGCATTTATCTTAAAATACGCACTCTACTACATGAATACTACAGTTGATTTTATCCATAATTTACCTTTTGCATTGTCTGTTTTTCATTTGAATATATATCAAGTATTGCTTGCTTTTGGGTTTATTATACTACTTAGTCTGTATGCTTATTCTAAAAGATATTGGACATTAGCATCTGGACTATCACTAATATTAATCTTTGTATTAAGCCATACGATTATAAGTTATAAAAGTTTACAGACTAAAGCAATGATAGTCTATGCAGACTCCAAAAACACCCATATTGATTTAATCAAGGGTTTTCAGCATGCTGCTCTGAGCACAGACAGTACTGCTATGCATTATTGCGCCAACAACTATTGGAAGAGCAAAAAGCTAGCTGACCCTACATATCTACAGCAGGCAGAAAGTAAATTTTTTACCTTTTGCGGACAAAGGATTTTAGTGTTGACTGATGAGCTAAGCTATCGTAAACAAGCTATTAAACCTTTAGAAACTGATATTGTTATCATAGGAGGAGGCATCCGGTACAAGGCTGTGGATATACTGAATGATATACATTGCAAGACCTGTGTAGTAGATGCGACTATTTCGAATTGGTATGCGCAAAACATCGAAACATACTGCGAAGAACAAGGGATTCAGTATTACAACATCAATCAGCGTGGTGCATTTATTCTAAATACTGTACCTTTGTCAAAGCTTTAAAAACAGCATTTTATATTAAAACTTCATTTTGAATTATTTAGCACATATATATCTTTCAGGCAATAACAGAGCTTTACAAGTAGGTAATTTCATAGGTGATTTTGTAAAAGGTCGTCAGCACGAGAATTTCCCCAAAGGCATACAAAAAGGTATTTTATTACATCGGGCTATAGATGATTTTACCGACCACCATCCTGTATTTAAGGATACAGTTGATTTGTTACGTCCCACTTTCAATCGCTATTCCGGTATAATTGCAGATATGTATTATGACTATTTGTTAGCTTCAAATTTTAAAGATTATAGTCCTCAAACAAGTCTAAACTGTTTTGCAAAAAATTTTTACTTATCATTGCTATGGTACTACCGTTGGCTCCCCAAACAAGTGCAGGGCTTTATCTGGCATTTTATAAGCACCAACAGATTGAAGCAATATGGGGATTATAATGGCTTACACACTGCCTTGATGTTGATGCACTTACATAAATCGGAAGCTATCAATCCGGGATTGAGCATCAGTTTTTTGCAAACCAATGAGCCAGTATTATTAGAAAAATTTCAGAAATTTATGCCGGAAGTTATTGATTTCGTGAAGGATTATCAGCATAAATAATAGCTTGATACATCAGTTCTTGGATGGTACTCCTAATAGACAAACTTGACCAAGCCTTATTTTTCCCTTCATAATAAGTACGATTGCTTAGGAAAACATATATCAATTCATTGATTGGATCGACCCAAAAGCAAGTACCGGTAAAGCCTGTGTGTCCGAATACCCCAACCGGAGCTGAAGGCGCACAAGGATTCCATTCTTCTCGGAAAGGAGTTGCCCTGTCGAAGCCCAAACCTCTAAAGCCACTTTTGGAAGTAGTTTGCATAAATAACTGGCAGGTCATTTCACTTAAATATCTTTGTCCTTTATACATCCCTTTATTCATCAGCATCTTATATAATTGTGCTAAATCCTCAGCATTGCTAAACAAGCCTGCATTACCGGAAACACCACCTAAAGACGCAGATAGCGGATCGTGCACTTTCCCTTGTAAAGGCATCTGCCGCACAAAATCATAGCGGGTTGTAGGTGCAATGAGTTGTATATCTCTATCAAGAAAAGCTTTATAAGTAATATAATTTAAACCCATAGGTTTATAAAAATTCCTATTTAAAAAGGCATCCATAGGCTCTTGCGTAATGACCTCCACAAGCTGCTGCAAAAGGATAAAATTCAAACAGCTATACCTATAAGTCTTGGATTTTAGAGGTGTTCGAGCAATGATGCGCATGGCTGCTAATCTATCAATAGCAGCTTCGCCCTCTTTAAGTGCCTCAAATTTCAGCGGATAAAAACCTATATAAGCTTGTAAGCCACTGCTGTGAAACAATAGATCTTCTATGGTGATATTGGCTTTGTTGGTATGCTTTAAATAGGCTAAATACTTAGAAGCCTTATCTTGTAAACCAAGCTTACCATCATCATATAGTTTCATCACGGCGAAAAGCGTTGCGGAAGTCTTGGTAACAGATGCCAAATCAAATAAAGTATGGGTGTTGATAGGTAAAAAATTATTGTTAGCTATTGCCCCAAAAGCTTGATTATACACTAATTTATCTTGATGCATAATGAGTATTTGGCAAGCGGGAAATGCTTGCTGAGCTATACCTTGTTGGGCAATTAGATCAATGCTCATCAGCACCATAGGGTCGAACCCAATAATGGTTTTATTTTCTGAGGGAATTTTGGGACTGTCATCAATGGTTTCTTTTTCTGTTGCTGAGGTATGAAGAGACATCAGCAACAGAAAAAATAATATACTTAATATATCAGTCGAACGACTATGCAAAACGTAAAATTTACCTTTTACCTAATGATTAGCTTTTGAGTATGCAAGTTATTTTGTGCATCGCGTAAGCTAACTACATACACACCTTGCAGGTTGCTAACATCCATAGTAGATGTATTATAAGCAGTTTTCACCAATTGACCGGTGATAGTAAACAAGTCAATTTGCATGATATCCGTAGCTTTAACACACAATTCACCATGATCAGCAAATACTTTCAAATCTTCATTTTTATTAATTTGAGTAATGCTTGTTCCTGCACTTCCCACAAACTCATAATGAGCAATACCTTGGAAAGGCGTAAGTGTCCACATATAAGCTCTATTACCATCCACAGCAGTCAGCACGGTATTACGATAAGAGGTATTACGAGTAGTACCAAAACCATTAGTAGGATAGTAGGCTTTGCGCGCACCAGTACTTAGACCATTACTAATATCTATCAAGGCGGTTGTAGCTTCCGCTAAAGTAGGATTTGACAGATTGAAATAGTCTGCTGCAACTGCATATCGCTTATTACCATAGTTGAAAAAATCTATGGCTGTGCCATGTACAGAAGCCACTTGGCTTGCACTTAAATCCTCTTGCCATACGCCACTTGCATTAAAGCGAGAAGGCCTTGAATCTTTTCCGGCCACCCAGAAAGTGCCATCAGTATTTTCGTATATTCCCGCTACAGTAGAGTTGCCTGCCAAAAATGGAGAGCCTGATTTGGTTAAATTTATGATGGTAGGTGTTGCTGCGATACTGCCATTCGTCATTTTGAAATAATATACCATTTCATTGGAGGCAAACCAGATCTTCCCATTATTCATATCACCACTGATACTCATTTTATCACCTGCCCTAACATCAGCATGAGCAGTAGTATTTATCAATGTAGTAGCAGCCGCATTATCATCATTCCATGAATAAATTACTAATGGAGAGGTTCCAGCAGCAGCTAAGTTACAGGCAACAATCTTCCCGCTCATAACGCCTATGGAACTCAAAAAATAGGTTCCTACTGTACAACCGGCAGTATTCAATTCTCCCAACTTCACCCCACTGAAAGCATCAATTATCAATATTTTATCTCCATCAATCAGACGCTGAACCACGTATAATTTTCCATTGAGGTAAGCCATATCATTCAATGCCTGAATACCATTAGTTACCCAACTAATGGTATTACCGGATAATTCTGAATAGTTCCATCGCTGTGTAAAGACAACATCCTCATCCTCTACCGCCTGTCCAGAACCGGCTGTTCCGGTAAGATTAACCGTCTTGCTGGTAGCACCATTAGAGGAAATCGTCAGACTCGCTGTATGCGAACCAGAAGTAGTTGGTTTGTAACCAACAGTAACTGTTCCACCGCTTGCACTTAAGCTACTTGGAGAAACAGAAAAAACAGACCTATTAGCACCTGTTATACTAATAGCAATATTTTGAGTCAAATCAGTCCCGGTAACAGTGATAGTCTTAGTTTGCATCACATTTACTTGCGTAGAAAAGCTCAAACTTGTCGAACTAACTGCGATGCTTGGGTTAGCAGCTTGTGCTCCTTCATAAGTTGGGATAGACATATCCGCATAGCGATTTACGGAAGCGACTGCAAACTTATGGGTATTGGCGATATTGCCTAAATCAGCTAAAGGAACACTCTTAGTATCAGTCCAAACCCTTTTCACTAAATAAGTAAAGTCATTCAGGGCGATATTACCCAAGTTATTAGGCACTGCAAAAATAGCGTAAGTACCATCAGTTTGCGAACAGCTCCATTGCAAATTAGCACCATTTTTTTGAACATTTGTCACCGCAGGCGTAGCAGCCGATTTCCAAGTTACCTTTGGCGGTAAGGTCTTTTTTTGATAGAAATTAGACTTTAAGTAGGTTTGAAAACCACCAAGCAATTTAGTAGTATTATAATATACCGAACCCGGACTAACAGCGTTAGCATCACGATTGATATTGACTTGTCGTGCTAATTCAGCATTAGAAGCCCAATTTTCATAAAGCGAATGACTGGCATAAAAATGTCTGCTATACTTATTGGCAATGCTTTGCCACCAAGGTGCCAACACCGTATAATCCTGTG
>CAYPYZ010000080.1:0-8468 GCA_964414805.1 uncultured Paludibacter sp. | reverse complement strand
TTCTGATTATCAATCATATCCGTATGTTGAACGTATAAAGCCAAAAACTCTTGCTTTAGTTCTTCAATACGCTCATCAAGTAATTGTTGTTCAGGGTGCAAAGTAAGAGATTGTTCAGTGGTCATAAAGCTGTGTTTTAAATTGAAGTTTATCCTTAAAGTCGCTCTGGTATTTTTAGCACTGTAAAGTTAATATTTTAAATGGAATTTGCGTTGAAATTGGGGATAAATAACTAACATATATTCCTCAATCCATAATCACATAGAATTTATAAAAAATAAAATGTTCTTGGGGCTTCGACTTCACTTAGCCACCAAGAACATAGGTAATAATGAATTGTTTAATCTATTGCTTCAAATGAAATATAGATTAAATTAGGCCTTTGGTTGCCAAAAACATCTTTTGGGTGATTCGATGGCTTCCTCTTTTTTCAGTGTTGCCATGGCTTGGTCAACGGCTTTTTTATCTAAACCTGTTAGACTAACAATTTCTCCTGCTTTTAAAGCTTTTCCGGCAGTCTTCATAGCTGCCAATACTTGATCTTTTGCTTCCATAATGGATATTCTTAAAAATTAAACATAAAATTATGATTGAAATAATGTGGTCGTAAGTACATAAACCTCACTATTAATTTAACCAATATTCTCTCTGATTTGTTTTAAATAACTATACATTGCCGCCGAGTCTTTATTTTCTATAATTACTAAAAGAGCCTTTAATTCGTGGCGAATATTATCCAATTGCTCCGGTGTGTAAGGGTTGAAAAGTATCTCTGTCAGTAAGTAATCATCTTCAGACAACAAACCTTTGGCTATATCCATATGCTTTTTGAAAGTGGTACCCGGTGCCTCTTGTGGCTTCATTACGGAAGCAAAAACTAAGGTAGAAGCGAAGGGGATAGACAAGGAATAAGCTATGGTTTGGTCATGTTCCTCGAAAGTGTATTCGAAAATTTTCAAACGCAAAGAGCCATATAAATCTTTGAAAAATGCTTTTCCCATATGGTCGGATTCTGCAATGATAATCGCACTTTGCGAACTTAAATTATCCAAAGTAGCGAAGGTGGGTCCGAACATAGGATGGGTAGAAACGTAGCGCATACCTGCTTTGGCGTAATAGGCTTGCAGACCGGTTTTCACGGAAGCTATATCAGATAAAATACAATGCTTAGGCAAGTAAGGCAATACTTTCTCGAAAGCAGTAATGGTGTATTGTAAGGTAACACAATTGATGACTAATTCGGGTTCAAATGCCTGAATTTCTTCATATTGTGTAAGCCGCAAAGTATTGAAAACGAAGCGCAATTTCTTGGCATCGACATCAAATAAAGCTACCTCATGCTGAAAACATAAAACGTCTGTTAAAAATGTGCCCATCTTCCCGGCACCCATGATTAATATCTTCATAATTTATGGTATGAATGGTCTGTTATTTCAAAATTAGATATTGCTCAATCAATGTTTTTGTACTGTTTACATATGATATGACAGTCACAAAAGTACTATTTTTCTATCTAAATATTCTTTTTCAAAAATCTTATCCTTTAAAAATCATTTCAATCGTGCATAAGGCACTTGATCCAATGCACAAAAATCTTTTGCCAAATATTTATAATATCCTGCAATGGCAATCATAGCTCCATTGTCGGTAGTATACGCAAAAGGCGGAATATAAACTTGCCAATTGTACTGCTCTCCGGCCTGCAATAAAGCATTGCGCAAGGCGGTATTAGCAGAAACACCGCCTGCTACAGCAATTTGATTAATCTTCAAATCATGCGCTGCCGCTATCAGTTTTTTCATTAAAATATCCACAATAGTCGTTTGCAATGAAGCTGCTAAATCTGCCTTGTTTTCTTCAATAAAATGAGGATTTTCCTTTAAATGGTCTCTTACTAAATATAAAAAAGAAGTCTTTAAACCACTAAAACTATAATCATAATTACTTATTTGTGGCTTTGAAAATTTGAAAGCATTGGGATTACCCTCGGCTGCCAAACGTTGGATATGCGGTCCGCCCGGATAAGGCAAACCCATGACTTTAGCGCATTTATCGAAAGCTTCACCCGCAGCATCATCTATAGTCTGACCGACAATCTCCATCTCATCAAAAGATTTGACTACAATAATTTGCGAATTACCGCCTGAGACCAACAAGCATAAGAAAGGGAAATCCGGCATTTTTTCATCCATGCGTCCATCGCTAATAAAATGCGCCAAGACATGCGCTTGCAGGTGATCTATTTCTATCAAAGGAATTTGTAGAGCTTGCGAAAGACCTTTTGCGAAAGAAGCACCTACCAACAAAGAACCCAATAAGCCTGGTCCGCGCGTAAATGCTATGGCCGACAAATCCTCTTTGGTAATTGCTGCCTTGCGCAATGCCTCATGCACAACGGGAATGATATGCTGCTGATGTGCTCGCGAAGCCAATTCGGGAACCACCCCACCATATTGTTCATGAATGGATTGTTCGGCCGTAACATTTGATAATAACACATTATTTTTCAAAACAGCAGCAGCCGTATCATCGCAAGATGACTCAATTCCTAAGATGAAAATATCTGATTCTATAGGCATTTCTACACAATTTCTAATTTAATAATTAGTCCGCAAAAGCTTATGCTTTGTATATTTCAAACAAATTCCTACTTTTGTGAAAACAAAGCCCAAAGGTATAAAAAAAACAATTAAAATACTCGCTATCGTATTTGCCTCCTTCATTCTGTTGATGGCAATACCCGCAGTCCTGCTTCAATTTAGCAAGATTCAAAGCGCTGTGGTACATTTGGCAACGGAAAAATTATCCGAAAAACTGCAAACAGAAATCAAGATTGAACGTGTTGATTACCGCTTTTTTAATAAACTGAGTATAGAAGGTGTTTATATTGAAGATTATCAAAAGGATACCTTGGTTTATGTGGATAAACTATATACGGGTTTCGATTTTTTCAGCATGTTGAAAGGGAAAGTAGCTTTTTCGGATATTATCATCAAGCAATTGTATGCGCATATCAAAACTGATGATCAGGGCAATGCCAATTACAGCTTCCTATTTGAGCCTAAAAAAGATGATAAAGAGCTGAATATCAACTTGAAATTAGATAATCTTGAAATTATCGATTCGGAAATAAATTATTCGCATGTAGTGGATTTGCACGCTCCCATTCCTGAAATACAACATAGGTTGATTTTCAAGGATATACAGACTGAGATACAGATAAATCATATCACCAATGACACTATCAATGCGCAAATCAAGCATTTACATACTAAGGAATTATCAGGTTTTGAATTGAAGAATTTTGCAGCAAGTATAATTGGTTCACCTACCGCATTGGCTTTTCCTATCTTGAAAATTGAGCTGCCCAACTCGAATATTAAATTGGATGGATTGACTGCTACTATTGCGCCTAAGCAAGATAGTATCAAGGCTATAGAAAGATTTCATATAGAACTTCCTATTAAAAATCTAAGTATTAAGCTTTCGGATTTAGGTGGGTTGATCCCAGATTTAAAAGCTTTTGATGAGCAATTAAAACTGAATGCCTTTATTTCCGGTAATACTGCTGATTTACAATTTAATAATATTAGGGCAAGCTATGGAAAAAGCATGGCATTGCAAGCAGATTTGGATCTTAAAAATCTGACTAATCTCCAGCAAACATTGATACAAGGCGATATCGTGCAATTACAGACTTCCACTTATCAGTTGCAGGATTTATTAGCAAAAATCAATAATAAGCCTGTATTATTGCCGCAAGAAATTCACAGATTGGGGAATATAGGTTTTAAAGGGCAGTTAAACGGCCATTTAGGTAACTTGATTACCAAGGGGAATTTTACTACAAAAATTGGAAATATCAGCTCTAATCTGATTTTGAAAATCACCAATAACATGACTGATTTGGCTTTTGATGGCTCGGTCAGAACATCCAAATTCAATTTAGGCAACTTATTAAATGACCCGAAATTTGGAAATATAGCTTTCAGATTAGAGACCAAAGGCGATAAAAAACACAAGCAAGCAGCCAAGGGAGCAGTACTCGGATTCTTATCAGAATTTCAGTTTTTGGACTATACCTATTCCAATGCGAAATTAGATGGCGAGTTTGATGGTACAGGTTTTAATGGTGTTTTTGAAGTTAAAGATGACCATATAGATGCGTCATTTTTGGGTATGATAGACTTTAAAGATAAAGATTTACCTGTCTTTGATTTTGATTTGAAAGTGACGGACACCGACCTGCACGCCCTGCATCTTATCAAAGATTATCCGGATTCTAAGCTGTCATTTAATGGCATTACCAATATGCACGGCAACCATTTGGACAACCTGAATGGCACTTTGATAATGAAGCAAATCAAGTTTGAAAACAACAATCAAACATTGAATATTGACGATTTTCTTTTCACTTCTCGTA
Organism: uncultured Paludibacter sp.; assembly: GCA_964414805.1. Taxonomy (GTDB): domain Bacteria; phylum Bacteroidota; class Bacteroidia; order Bacteroidales; family Paludibacteraceae; genus Paludibacter. The sequence goes on along the minus strand of CAYPYZ010000080.1, from coordinate 4,045 downwards.
CGGATGAAAACTACAGTTTTCTCAATGTTAAATCCGATTATTTGAATGGTTCCGTTTCGGGTAATTTTAAATACAGTACTATTGCACAGACTTTCCAGAGGATAATAGCCCAACATTTACCAGCAATTAGCAAAAATGGTAAGCAGTTATCGCGACAGCCAAACAATGTCAATTTAGATTTAAAATTACAGAATACGACGGAGATATTTCAAATTCTTGAACTACCTTATATCCTTGGCGGAGAAGTGAGTTTGAAGGGTAATATTGATGAACAATCCGACCGCATAGATTTGATGGCTAAGGTCGATACGATTCAGACCAAGAAGCAATTAATTGAAAATTTATCGATTCAACTTGACAATAATAATCATCAGTTACAATTGGTTGGCAGGACACAAATGATTAATCAGCATGCAGATATCATGAATGTTTATTTGTCTGCCAACGCGAAAAACGACAATCTCAACACGCGATTGATGTGGCAAAACAATAAAGAAGTTACCAATGCCGGGGAAATCATCGCTAAAGCACAACTTAAGAAACCTAATAAACATCTGCATTTGCATGCTCAAATTGAGCCAAGTGAGATTATTGTTTCTGATTCAATTTGGCAAATGCGAGCTTCTACGATTGATTTTTATACAGATAGTTTATTGATAGTTGATAATTTTTTATTTAAAAACGAGGAACAATTTATTCATATAGATGGCAGGAGTTCTACGAATACGCAAGATAGTTTATTGGTAGAAATGAATGATTTGAATTTAGATTATGTGATGAATCTATTGAGATTGCAAGGTGTGAATTTTGGTGGTTTCGTTACGGGTGATGTGAAGTTATTCAATATTTTGAAAGAGCCTATCCTGCTTGGGGACTTGTTTGTAGAAGACTTTTCCATCAATGAGTCCTTGATTTCCGATGCGCATCTTTCGTCCACTTGGGACAAAGATTATAATCGTTTGGTCATAGAAGGGGATTTCCGCAATAGGGATGATGAAATAGCCACAGCTGTAGGTTATTATGTTCCTGAAACAGATTCTTTAGACATTTATATTGATGCCAAAAAGTTTCCTTTGGATTTCCTAAACAGGTATTTTGAAGGTGTTGCGAGCGATTTCAGGGGTGATGTGGATGGCTCGGTTCGTATTCATGGTCCTACAAAATCTATTGTTTTTGAAGCTGATGCTGAAGTTAGCAAAGGTGCTGTCAAAATCGACATTTTAAATACTACTTATTATTTTGATGATAAGGTGCAGCTGACTCCTTATAGCATCATTCTCAATAGGATAAAGCTGAGGGACAGTGATAAGAATGAAGCCAATCTCACCGGTCGCATCAATCATGATGGTAATTTCCAAGATATGGTTTATGATGTGGTTATCAATTCTAAAAAGATTTTAGGATTAAATACCACTGCATCATCCGAAGAGTTTTTCTATGGTAAAGCCTATTTAGGGGGATTGGTGAAAATTTTCGGTAACGATAAGGAGACTAATGTGATTATTAATGGTACGTCTATGCCCGGCACTAAATGTTATATGTCGATGGGGACTGCCTCTACAGCTTTAGAAAGCGACTTTATTATCTTTACGGAAAGACTAAAAAAACCTTATGAGGACAATCAACCAAAAGGGCAAGGAGCAACGGGCCAATCACCTTTCAATGTAAAAGTGGATATGCAGATTGAGATAACCCCGGATGCAGAAATAGATATATTAGTCGATCCAAAAGCAGGAGATAAAATCACCGGAAGAGGCAATGGCAATATACGGATTGTGTTTGATAGTTTCTCGGATGTTGAGCTTTATGGAACCGTGGAATTGGAACAAGGTTATTATTTATTTACCTTACAGACCGTTATCAGGAAGGAGTTTCGGGTGAAAGAAGGTAGTACTTTAACATGGTCGGGAGATCCATTTTCTGCGCAAGTAAATATTAGTGGTTATTATCCATTGACGGCTTCTTTGGCAGATTTAATTGAAAGTGATGAATTGCGTCAAATCACCAGTCGGTCGACAGTACCTGTACATTGCGTACTGAACTTGACAGATGATTTAATGTCGCCCACCATACAATTCGATATAGATTTACCTTCCAGTGATGAAAGTGTGAAAAGCAGGGTGAAAAACATTATTAACACGGAGGAAATGATGAATAGGCAGATATTATATTTGATGATTTTCCATAAGTTTTTCACACCGGAAAATATACGTACAACAGCTGTGGGAGTCAATGAAGGTATTTCTTTCGCGATGGCATCTACCAGTGCGCAAATCAACAATTATCTCCAAAATGTTTTAAATTCAGATGTGCTTTCTTTGGGTTTTGATTGGCAAAAAGCCGATGTAGAATCGGATGAAGTCAAGGCCCAGATCCTGATTCAGCCCAACAATCGCTTGATTATCAATGGCAATATTGGATATCGCAATGACAATATTAGTGAAAACAAATTTATAGGTGACTTCGATTTAGAGTATAAGTTGATTGAGTCCGGTCGTTTACGATTTATGGCTTATAATCACACCATCGACCGTGCGCAATTGCGTGAAGCCAAGACCACTCAGGGCGTAGGTTTGATGTATCGTGAGGACTTTAATAATGTCCCCGAAATGTTTGTATATTATTGGGATTTAATCAAAGGTATATTTAGGAAAAAGGAGGTAGAGACCACCAATGCTCCTTAATAAAAAAGCATATTATCTACATCCCTCCAACTCCAACAATTTCTCCTTACGCCACAAACCACCACCGTATCCGGTCAAAGTGCTGTCTGAACCAATAACCCTATGACAAGGAATGATGATAGAAATTTTGTTGCTGCCATTCGCATTAGCAACAGCCCTCACGGCTTTGGGACGCCCAATCAAATTAGCTTGTTGCGCATAGCTCATAGTAGTGCCATAAGGAATTTTCAATAAACTTTGCCAGACTTCCTGCTGAAATTCTGTTCCTACCATATCCAAAGGCAAATCAAATTGCTTCAATTCGCCTTTGAAATAAGCATCTAACTGTTGATGAAGTTTATCAAACAAAGGATGATGACCCTCTACTAATGCTAATTTTAAAGACTTGGTCAATTGCTTAAATTGCGTATCCAAGTCCTTATTATCTGCATACTCAAACATGCAAATACCCTTATCAGTAGCGGCTGCCACCATCAATCCTAAACTTGTTTCAATATAAGTTATAGCGATATGTTCTTTCTTTTGCATGGTGAATTTTATGTTTTATACTGAAATTTTTGTTCAGTAGGTTTATGCTAAATACCTAAAGACTTAAGAGCGGCTGTTATTTTGGCATCAGCCAATTCATTCGCTTTGTCGTAATCTGCACGTGTTTGCATCTCCCCTCTCACTTCAATATAGAATTTAATTTTAGGTTCTGTTCCTGAGGGGCGAACAGAAATCTTAGTACCATCTTGCGTGAAATACTGCAAAACATTGGAAGTTGCAGGCATATCTAATGCAGTTTTTTCGGCAGTCAATAAATTAGTTTGCTCCAAAGATTCATAATCCTTTACGATTTCAACCTTTGAACCGGCAAGCTCTTTAGGAGGATTTTCACGAAAGTCGGACATGATCTTTTGAATTTCTTCTGCCCCTGATTTCCCTTCTCTTACGATAGAAATGCCTTTCTCTTTACCAAAGCCGTATTCAATATAAATATCTTGTAATAGCTCATACAGACTGATACCCAAGTCTTTCGCCCAGGCTACTATTTCTGCTAATAAAGCAGCAGAAGAAACTGCATCTTTATCACGCACAAAAGGCTCCGGCAAGAAACCATAACTCTCCTCGCCACCACCTATATAGGTTTTAGTAGCTTCATTTTCACGCATCACTTTAGCTATCCATTTAAAACCGGTATATACATCAAAATATTCAATACCGTTTTTCACTGCAATATCTTTAATAACTTCAGTGGTCACTATAGTTTTTACAATATATTCTTTGCCTTGAATTTTACCTGTTTCTTTCCATCGACGAATTAAGTAATAAACGAAGATAAGAGCTATTTGGTTGCCATTCAATAATATCCATTCCCC
>CAYPYZ010000079.1:3929-8547 GCA_964414805.1 uncultured Paludibacter sp. | reverse complement strand
ACAAAGTTAATTTAATTTTTAGAAATTGGAAGTAATTCAAGACTATCCTTCTAATCTTTAAAGAATTAAGAACATAAAGTTCAATAAACCATCGAACTCTTCAAATTGAAACCCAGTTTTTAGCAAAAAAAATATCCTAAACTACTTATCAAAGATTGAATAGTAGTTTAGGATATCTCCAAAAACTTAAATCTATGTATACAGCTTATTTAATTTTCTTACTAATCAGTCCATCTACTGAACATTTGCCTGCGCCGCCTATCATACCGATGATAGCCAAGCCAAGTAGCATGATGAAGTATTCTATGCCTTCACCGCCTTGTTGACCCATCCAGTTCATGAAAAACCCATGGTCAACATGACCGCCTATAAACATGGCACCAAAGAAAGTAACGAAGATGGAGAATGCCATAAACCTTGTTCCTAAGCCGATTATCATGCCTAAACTGCCTAAAAACTCAGCTGAAATTACTAAAATTGCTAATAGTAAAGGCATACCCATACTTTGGAAATGTCCAAGCGTATTCATTAATCCATGTCCACCGAAAAGTCCTAATGCTTTTTGCGCTCCGTGCGGGAGAATTGTTATACCAAGCGATATTCTTGCAATTAATAAAACCCATGAACGCTCATCTGTCTTGAAGAATTTTTTAATCAATGTATTCATTATTCGAAAAATAAAGTTTATTAAATTTGTGAAACACCTCGGAAAGCTGTATCGAAAATTTGTTTTTTGAGACAGCCTCGTATTGCAATTCTTAACAAGCAGCAAGGATGAAAGTTTAATTAATGATAATTTTTAACAATTGAGGATATCCAAAAGCTCTGTCAACATCATGGCTGTAGCACCCCAAATCACTGTTTCACCAATTTCAAAGCAAGGTGCGTCTATGGTTTCGTTAGTGTTAAAACTATTAAATGACTTGGTCTTGATGTGCTTAGGATTATTAAAAGCATCTAAATTTAAGGAAATTACTTCTTGCACTTCGCTCGGCTGTAGCTTGAAAACAGGTGGCTTATCCATATATGCCAAGTATGCTTTTACAATGAAATTACTGGGTGGGACATATAAATCCGTAAGACTGCCTAATATGTCGACTTCATCGGGATGTATGCCAATTTCTTCCTGCATTTCTCGCATAGCCGTTGTTTGTAAGTCCTTGTCTTCCTCATCATAGCGCCCACCCGGAAAAGCAATTTGTCCGGGATGCATGCGTACATGATTGCTGCGCCGTATAAAACTAATTTTTAATACCTCCTTTTCAGGAAATAATAGGATGACAACCGCACTTAATTTGGGTTTAAATTTTTTGAAATCAGTTTGCATAAGCTCCATTTTTCGATGGTTTGGAGCCATTTTTATATGAGAAGTATAACCGGGCAAAGGCTCTTTTAAGCTTGCCCTTAATAAGTCAATTGTTTGAGAAATTTGCATAAACAAAATTAAAGTATTTCATCCAGACTGCCATAGTTTTTCTTCAAAATCTATTAAGCAGTCTGTGATAAGTTGTTGTACCATCAATCCGGTAAGCTTGCTTTGTACTTATTGCCGGGTAAGCATTTCAGCAAACCCTTAAATTCTAATGCTAATAGCAAGGCAGTTAGTTTAGCATAGCTGATCGATTGACTAATAGCTAATTCATTAACGTCCATCCCTTCCGGATGTTTACGTATTGCAGTGAAAATTTGCATTTCTATATCGCTCAAATCTGTGAAAAGTTCCGTTTGCACCGACTTTTCCTTAGGTTTTTCTATGTCCCAACTCATAAACCGCATAAAGTCCTGAGCATCATTTATCAAAGTAGCTCGATTATATTTGATAAGATTATTGCACCCTACAGATAATTCATCATTTGTCCTTCCGGGAAAAGCAAATACCTCACGATTATAATCATTCGCCAACCCTGCTGTAATCAGCGCTCCACCTTTTTGTGCAGACTCAACTACTATCAAGGCATCAGACAAACCAGCCACTATCCTGTTTCTTTGCACAAAATTCTGTCTATCAGGATTGGTGTCGCTTAAATATTCAGTGACCAAACCACCGCGCTCTAACATGCGCACTGCGGTAGTGCGATGTATGCCCGGATAGATCCTGTCCAATCCATGCGCTACCACGCCTATAGTTGGAATATCATTGTCCAAAGCAGCCCTATGCGCACAAATATCAATGCCATAAGCTAATCCACTGATGATATGCAGATTGGGAATGGCAGCTAATTCTTTGATAAACTGCCGACAATTATCCTTGCCGTAATGGGTTGCATTGCGAGTGCCAACAATGCTGATAAACTTTCCTTCATTGAGATTTAAAGGGGTTTTGGTAAATAAAATCAAGGGGGCATCCGGACATTCCTTCAATCTAAAAGGATAGTTTTTATCACCATAATACAAGTATTGAATTTTATTTTTCTGAATAAATTCAATTTCTTTTTCAGCCCTCAGCAAGGCATCTTTGTGATTGCTAATCTCTTTGGCTAAGGTTGTTCCTATACCGGGAATTTGCGAAAGAGTCTTCTTATTTTCTTTAAAGACAGCCTCTTCACTACCAAGATAGGCTATTAAATTTTTAGCCAAATTGTTGCCTATGCCATTAATCAAAGTAATGGCAATCCTAAATTGCAAAGTTTCAAGGTTCATAAACAGACAGATAAAAAATTTATATTAGATTTAATTTAAACGCTCATTAAAATTTCATTGATTTTTCATAGTCTTTTTGTACAAAAGATATACAGCCAAAGCCATCATTACACCTAATAGATTACTTAAAAAATCCCATGGATCTTCTTGTCTATAATTGGTTAAAGCGCCTTGCCCCAACTCAGTGATTGCACCTAATAGTACCGGATATAGTACACAAACAATAAAAAAAAGACCCTTGGATTTCCTTTTATTATCTCGATTAGCATAGTCGTATAACAATGTGATTGTCAATACAAAATACATTGCAAAATGTACGATTTTATCAAAATGTACAAAGCTTGGTTTAGGAGTAGATGCCGGAAATTTTGCAAAGCTTAAAAACAGGATGACACCAGAAACGAGTACAGATTTCCAATATTTTTTCAGTAAATTCATTAGTTTTAGGTTTTATCAAAAAAACATATATAAGTTTCAATAGTTGGCAAAGATAATATTTTTATCTCAATTAAAACTTGGATTAATACCTAAAACTACTGCCACCCATAAATTCTCTCAATAAGGAAGTAGGAGGTATTTCCCTATCGTAAATAGGGGCAAAAAACTCCAAAAACTCCAATAAACGATGGGCTTCAGCATATTCGTCACAATGCTTGGGAACTTCCATTAAAATAGGTTCGGCATATTTTTTCAAAACGGCCAATTCATAAATCATAGCAGAATTAAACATCACATCCGCCTCTTCCTGATAGGGGAAAATCCATATATCCTCGCCTCTGCGAATGCTTGGCCAGCGCCCAATAGTTTCGCGAGCAGAATAATTCCTATAACGGTAATCGCGTATAATCCTCCGCAACAATCTATTGTCGGTAGTAGGTATCCAATTATGACTATCAATAGAAATAGTAGTGAGCGCAGAAACGTAAATTTTAAAACTTTGTTCATCCGAAATTTCCGGCAGCAACTCCGGATTTAAGGCATGTATACCCTCGATAATCAAGATAGTTTCTTCATTGAGCTTTAACTTATTACCTCTATACACGCGCTTGCCGGTTTCAAAATCAAAAGTAGGAAGCTCCACTTCTTCATGCTTAAGTAATTGCTCAATTTGCTGGTTGAACAACTTCAAATCCAAGGCATGCAGGTGCTCATAATCGTGCTCCCCATTTTCATCCAAAGGCGTATCTTCCCTATTTACAAAATAATTATCCATAGAAAGCATCACGGGTTTCAGTCCGCTTGCCATTAGTTGCACCGACAATCTTTTACTGAAAGTAGTTTTGCCGGAAGAAGAAGGACCGGAGACCAATACGATTTTAGCGCTAGGTTTTTCCTCTAACATTTCTGCAATTTTAGCTACTTTCTTTTCATGTAAAGCTTCTGCAATTTTGATTAAATCAAAGGTCTTTTTATTCCTGCAAGCTATATTAAATTCGCCTACAGTACTTACATTCATGATTTTATTCCAGCTACTAAATTCCTTGAAAATATCGAATAACTTTGGCATCATTTCAAATCCTTCCAATAGCTTAGGATTTTCCTTTTTAGGAATCCTCAACAACATCCCTTCATAATAGGGCAGTAAATCGAAAAGATGTAACATATCCGTGGAAGGCAGGAGCACACCATTGTAATAATCCACATAATCATTGATGCGGTAGTACGACATATAAGGCGTGTTGATGGTCTCAAAAAGCGATAAACTCTCATAACCATTATACTGTTTCGCAAAGATTTTCTTCACTTCTTTCACCTGTTTTTCTTCCTCAACAATTGCTTCTCCATTAGCAATAATATCTTGCATAGCTTGTTTTATTTGCTCAATATCCCTTGCAGTAAGCGCATTAGGCAAGTGTTGTATCTCACAATAATAGCCTTTCGAGATAGCATGTTCTATGGTCAATACCGCTTCCGGAAATAGTTTTTTTACAGCATATGCCAATACCATGGATAAAGTCCGCACATACACCCGCATACC